>JACQEH010000265.1 GCA_016200675.1 Chloroflexota bacterium
CGCGAACGGGCCGCTCGTGGTCCGGACCGGCCAGCACACGGGGCGCTCGCCGAAGGACAAGTTCATCGTCGTCGAACCGTCCTCGGAGGCGAAGGTCTGGTGGGGCGAGGTCAACCACCCGATCTCGGAGGAGCACTACGACCGCCTCCGCGCTCGCCTGATGACCTACGTCAAGGAGCGGGACCTCTACAGCCAGGACCTCTTCATCGGCGCCCATGAGGCGCACCGGCGGTCGCTCCGGGTCTACACGGAGACGGCCTGGGCCAGCATCTTCGCCCGGAACCTCTTCCGCCGGCCGACCCAGGATCAGCTCGAGGGGTTCAGCCCCAACTTCACGATCATCGACGTGCCTTCCTTCCAGGCCGACCCGGCCACGGAAGGGACGAGGACCGGCACCGCGATCCTCGTCCACCTCAAGCGGATGGAGATCATCATCGTCGGCACGATGTACGCCGGCGAGATCAAGAAGTCGGCCTTCACGGTCATGAACTACCTCATGCCCGACGAGGGCGTCCTGCCCATGCACTCGTCGGTCAACGTCGGGGCGGCCGGTGACGCAGCCGTCTTCTTCGGGCTTTCGGGGACGGGCAAAACGACCCTGTCGGCGGATCCGCTTCGCAGCCTCATCGGCGACGACGAGCACGGCTGGGGCAGCGACGACGTCTTCAACTTCGAGGGCGGCTGCTACGCCAAGACCATCCGCCTCTCGCCAATGTACGAGCCCGACATCTTCGCCACCACAAAGCGCTTCGGGACGATCCTCGAGAACGTCGACATCGACCCGGTCACCCGTGAGCTCGACCTCGATTCCGAGCGCTTCACCGAGAACACGCGGGGCGCCTACCCGCTCCACTTCATCGGCAACGCCGATCCGACGGGCCTCGCCGGCCGGCCGCGCAACGTCGTCTTCCTGACCGCCGATGCCTTCGGCGTCCTGCCCCCGATCTCGCGCCTCACCCGCGAGCAGGCCGCCTATCACTTCATCTCGGGCTACACGGCCAAGCTGGCGGGGACCGAGATCGGGGTGAAGGAGCCCAGCGCCACGTTCTCGGCCGGCTTCGGTGCCCCGTTCCTGCCGCGGCATCCGGGGGTCTACGCCCACATGCTCATGGATCGCCTGGAGCGGTACGACGTCCCGGTCTGGCTGGTGAACACGGGCTGGACGGGCGGCTCGTATGGCGTCGGGACGCGAATGAACATCAACCACACCCGGAACATGGTCCGGGCGGCCATCAACGGCGACCTGGCCGGCGTCCCGACGGTCATCGACCCCGTCTTCCGCGTCGCCGTCCCGACCGCGGTCCCCGGCGTGCCCGCCGAGATCCTCCAGCCCCGCTCGACGTGGAAGGATCCGGCCACCTACGACGCGGCGGCCCGCCGTATCGCCCACATGTTCCACGAGAACTTCGAGGCGTACGCCGACGGCGTCAGCGCCGCGGTCCGGGACGCCGGGCCGGTCGACTTCCGGGACGTGGGCGACGTGAAGACGTCCGCCCCGGGCGAAGGCTGACGAGCGGCGCTTCGGGACCGGCCTGCGGGTCGGCTCTCCGCTGATCCCTGGTGCAACGAGACATGAGGCTGGAGACGCCATGAGTCGCCACAAAGTCACCGTCATCGGCGCCGGCAATGTCGGCGCCACCGCAGCGCAGCGGATCGCCGAGGCCGGACTGGCCGACGTCGTCCTCGTCGACATCGTCGAAGGGCTCCCGCAGGGCAAGGGCCTCGACCTCGCCGAGGCGGCCCCCGTGGTGGGCCACGACGCACGGGTGCTCGGCACCAACGACTACGCCGACACCGCCGGCTCGGACATCATCGTCGTCACGTCTGGCCTTGCCCGCCAGCCAGGCATGAGCCGCGACGACCTCCTCACCAGGAACGCCGGCATCGTCCGTGCGGTCGTCGCGGCTGCGGCGGCTGTCTCCCCGGAGGCGATCCTCATCATCGTGACCAACCCCCTGGACGCGATGTGCCACGTCGCCATGGAGGCCTCCGGCTTCCCGCGCGAGCGGGTCCTGGGGATGGCCGGCGTCCTCGACTCGGCGCGCTTCCGGGCGTTCATCGCCATGGAGCTCGGCGTCTCCGTCGAGGACACCCACGCCTTCGTCCTCGGTGGTCACGGCGACACCATGGTTCCCCTGCCGCGCTACTCGACGGTGGCCGGCATCCCGATCACCGAGCTGCTGCCGCCAGACCGCGTCCAGGCCCTCGTGGACCGGACGGCCAAGGGCGGGGCCGAGATCGTGGCTCTCCTCAAGACGGGATCGGCCTACTACGCGCCCGCGGCGGCGACGTTCGAGATGGTCGACGCGATCCTCCGCGACCGGAAGCGCGTCCTGCCGTGCGCCACGCTCCTGACCGGCGAGTACGGCGTCGACGGCCTGTTCGTAGGCGTGCCGGTCGTCCTCGGCGCGGCGGGCATGGAGCGGGTGATCGAGATCCGCCTCTGCGACGACGAGGCGGCCGCCTTCCAGCGTTCGGCGGCGGCCGTCCGCGAGCTCGTCGAGGTCCTCCACGCCTGATGCCCGCGGTCATCACCTTCGCCTTCGATCCGCTCCTCCACGTCGGCGATCTCAGCGTCCGCATGGAGACCGTCGCCCTGGCGGCGATCATCCTGGCGGCGCTCCTGATGGTGACCCGGATCGGGCGGATCACGCCGATGGCCGGTCCCTACGTTCCGGCCCCGACGTTGCGGCCGAGTGACCTGCCCTTTCTCATCTTGGGCATCGTCCCGGGGGCCGTCCTCGGCGGTCGGCTCGACTACGTCCTCGTCCACCTCGACTACTACGCGGCCCACCCGGCGGCCGTCGTCGATCCGACGCAGGGTGGCCTCGGCCTCGGTCTGGCCGTGCCCGGGGCGATCCTCGGCGGTGCCGTGATCGCCCGGCTCGTCGATGCGCCGCTCGATCGCTGGCTCCACGCGTCGGTCCTGCCGATGCTCTTCGTCCTCGGAGCCGGCAAGTTCGCCGGTGTCCTCGCCGCGACCGGCCAGGGCGCCCCGTCGGACCTGCCGTGGGCGACCGCCTATCTCGGTGACGGCCCCTGGAGCAGCCTGGCGGCCTACCTGCCGTCCCATCCGTCGCAGGTCTACGAGGCGATCGGGACGGTCGCGATCCTGGCCGTCATGGGCCTCGCGATCCGAGCCGGAGCGTTCGCCCACCGGAACGGCTCGGCGGCCTTCGTGGCTCTCATCCTCTGGGCGCTGATGCGCGGCGCGATCGTCCTCACCTGGCGCGACGCCTCGGTGCTGGGGCCGTTCCGGGCGGAAGAGCTGATCCTGCTGGCGGTGATCGTCGGCTCGTTCGCGGCCCTCGTGCGCATCCGGGCCCGCTAGAGCCGCCCGGCGCCTGCCGACCGCGGCGCGGGGCCCGCGGTCGACCCTCGCGGGTGCGCTCCTCGACCGGCGCGCTATCGTTGGCGAACCAGCGACCCGTCGCGCCGCGTTCCATCGAGGTTCGTCCCATGACCCAGATCGCCGAGCCGGAGACCGCTCGCACCGCCGCATCCTCCGAGACCGTCCACCACTGGATCGGCGGCCGCCGCGTTGCCGGCACGTCGGGACGGCGTGGCTCCGTGTTCGACCCGGCCACGGGCGCGCTTGCCCGCGAGGTCGACTTCGCCTCGGTCGCCGAGGTCGACGCGGCCGTCGCGGCTGCGAAGGCGGCCTTCCCCGCCTGGCGGGCGACGTCCCTCTCGAAGCGAACCGAGATCATGTTCCGGATCCGGAACCTGGTCGAGGCCCATCGCCGGGAGCTCGCTGCGCTGCTCACGTCCGAGCACGGCAAGGTTCCTTCGGACGCGCTCGGGGAGATCGCCCGCGGGATCGAGAACCTGGAGTTCGCGACCGGCATCCCGAGCCTCATGAAGGGCGGCTTCTCGGAGCAGGTGTCGACCGGCGTGGACGTCTACCAGATCCGCCAGCCGCTCGGGGTCGCGGCCGGAATCACGCCTTTCAACTTCCCGGCCATGGTTCCGATGTGGATGTTCGCCAACGCGATCGCCTGCAGCAACACGTTCGTCCTGAAGCCCTCGGAGAAGGACCCCTCGGCCTCGCTCTACCTCGCCGAGCTCCTGAAGGAGGCGGGCGTTCCCGAGGGCGTCTTCAACGTCATCAACGGCGACAAGGTCGCGGTCGACCGGATCCTCGAGCACCCCGACATCGCGGCCGTCAGCTTCGTCGGCTCGACGCCCATTGCCCGCTACATCTACGAGACCGGGACGCGCCACGGCAAGCGGGTCCAGGCCCTGGGTGGGGCGAAGAACCACATGATCGTGCTGCCGGATGCCGACGTCGACATGGCCGCCGACGCCGCCGTCTCGGCCGGCTACGGCTCGTCGGGCGAGCGCTGCATGGCCATCGCGACCGTTGTCGCCGTCGGCACGGCGGCCGATCCGCTCGTCGACGCCATCGCCGCCCGTCTGCCGAAGATCAAGGTGGGGCCCGGGTCCGATCCGGCGTCCGAGATGGGCCCCCTCGTGACGCGCCAGCACCGCGACAAGGTGGCCTCGTACCTCGATTCGGCGGCGACGCAGGGCGCGACGGTCGTGGCCGATGGCCGCGCCCACCCGCTCTACCGGCAGTCGGAGGGGTTCTTCCTCGGGACCTCGCTGATCGACCACGTGACGCCCGCCATGGACTGCTACCGCGACGAGATCTTCGGGCCCGTCCTGACCGTGACCCGGGTCGGCACGTACGAGGAGGCGCTCCAGCCCGTCAACGACAACCCCTACGGGAACGGGACGGCGATCTTCACGCGCGACGGCGGCGCGGCCCGCCAGTACCAGTTCGACGTCAACGTCGGCATGGTCGGGATCAATGTGCCCGTGCCCGTGCCCGTCGCGTTCTACAGCTTCGGCGGCTGGAAGGCCTCGCTCTTCGGCGACCTCCACATGTACGGCCCCGAGGGCATCCAGTTCTACACCCGGGCCAAGATCGTCACAGCACGCTGGCCCGACCCGGGCACCTCGAAGGTGGACCTGGGCTTTCCCCGGACGCGCTGAGTCCGGGCGCCGCCTCGGATCAGGCCAGGCGGGCGAAGTCCGCGGGCGCGCGGCGGAGGAATCGGCCGTGGCCCTTGCGGCCCGTGAATGTCCCGTTGCGGACCACCACCGAGCCCCGGCTCATGACCACGTCGCTCCCGCCCTGGACCGTTCGGCCCTCGTAGCAGGAGTAGTCGACGTCCATGTGGTGGCTCGTCGCCGAGATGACCCGTTTGCGGTTCGGGTCGTAGACGACGAGGTCCGCATCGGCGCCCGCCGCGACGGCCCCCTTCTGCGGGTACATCCCGAACATCCTGGCCGGCGCCGTCGAGATGATCTCGACCCAGCGCTCCTTCGAGATCCGGCCCCCGACGACGCCCCCGTCATGGAGCAGGTCGACCCGATCCTCGACCCCGGGCAGCCCGTTCGGGATCTTCCGGAAGTCGCCCCGGCCGAGCTCCTTCTGGCCGTGGAAGTCGAAGGGGCAGTGGTCGGTCGAGACGACCTGGAGGTCGTCCTTCCGGAGCCCCTTCCAGAGCTCCTCCCAGTGCGGATCCCTGGGTCGGAGGGGCGGGGAGCACACGAACTTCGAGCCTTCGAAGCCGTTGCCCATGTCGTCGAGGCTGAGGAACAGGTACTGCGGACAGGTCTCGGCGAACGCGGCCGCGCCGCGATCCCGCGCCTGGCGCACCTGGTCCAGGGCCTCGAGGGCCGAGAGGTGGACGATGTAGACGGGCACCCCGGCCGCCTCGGCCAGGCGGATGACCCGGTTCGTCGCCTCGCCCTCGAAGATCGGGTAGCGGACGACGCCGTGGTAGTAGGGGTCGGTCTTCCCGTCGGCCACGAACTGGGCGGCCACCACGTCGATCGCCGGGCCGTTCTCGGCGTGCATCATGATCAGGCCGCCGTTCCGGCCCGTCTGCTGCATCGCCCGGAAGATCGCCGCATCGTCGCTGTAGAAGACGCCCGGGTAGGCCGTGAACAGCTTGAAGTCGGGCACGCCCTCGGCGACGAGCTGGTCCATCTCCTTGAGCGAATCGTCGGTGACGTCGCTCATGATCATGTGGAAGCCGTAGTCGACGACGGCATTGCCCTCCGCCTTGGCGTGCCAGGCGTCGAGGCCCTCCCGCAGGCTCTTGCCCTTCGACTGGACGGCGAAGTCGACGATCGTGGTCGTGCCGCCGAAGGCCGCCGCCCGGGTCCCGGTCTCGAAGGTGTCCTTGGCGAAGGTCCCGCCGAACGGCAGCTCCATGTGGGTATGGACGTCGATGCCGCCGGGGATCACCCACTTCCCGGTCGCGTCGATCGTCTCGTCGACCTGGACCATGCCGGCCATGCCCGTCCCGACGGCGGCGATCGTCTCGCCGTCGACCAGGACGTCGGCAGACGTCGACCCGCCCGTGGTCACGACGGTGCCGTTGGCGATCAGGGTTCGCATCGCGGGCTGTCCTCCACGGTCCCCGGGTTTGCGCTGGCTGGATCCGGCCTACTTCGCCGGCGTCTTCGGCTTGTTCTGCTTCGGCTTCTTGGGGTTCTTCGCCTTCTTGTCCATGCCGGGTTCCTCCAGTCGAATCAGGCCTTCGCGGCGGCGACGTCGCGCAGAACGGGGATGATCTCTCGGCCGTAGATCTCCAGTTGCTCCTCCTCCTGGCCATTCATGAGGTACAGATTGAACTGGTCGACGCCGGCCTCCGCAAGCGCCCGGAGACGTTCGATGTGCTCGCCGACCGAGCCGAGGACACAGAAGCGGTCGACGATGTCGTCCCTCACGAACGAGGCGTTCGAGCTGCCGACCTCGGCGTGATGGAGGTAGTCGTAGCCTTCCCGCTGCCGGACGTACTGGGTGAGGTTCGGCGGAAGGTCCTCGCGCGGGTACTTGTTGACCAGGTCGACGACATGGTTCGAGACGAGCGCCGGGAACCAGCGCGTCCGTTCCCGGCCGTCGGCCCGGTCGCCCACGTGCGCGGGCGCGGCCGCCATCACCTTCACGGAACCCGGGTCGCGCCCGGCCTCGGCGGCCGACGCCCGGACCTGCGAGGCGAACCAGCGGACGAGGTCGGGATCGCCGATCTGGAGCATGGCCCCGTCGGCGATGCGTCCGGTGAGCCGCAGGGCCACCGGACCGTAACCCGCGATCCAGACGGGCAGCCGATGGCCGCTCGTCCAGGGCAGCTCGAGGGTTGCCTCCTCGAACTCGATCGAGCGGCCTTCGACGAGGGCTCGGATCACCTCGACCGCCTGCTCCAGGTCCTTCATCGAGGTAGGGGCCTTGCCCAGGACCCGGCGGGCCGAATCGCCGCGTCCGATGCCCAGGTCCATCCGCCCGCCGGACAGCTCGTCCAGGAGAGCCAGCGACGAGGCCGTGACGGACGGCTCGCGCGTCGCCGGGTTGGTGACACAGGTCCCCAGGCGCATCTTCGACGTGGCCTGCGCCATGAGGGTCAGGAGGGGGTACGGATCCCGCCACAGGACGTGGCTGTCGAAGAGCCAGCCGTACTCGAAGCCGGCGGCCTCCGCCTGCCGCGTCAGGGCCAGCGTCCGTTCGATCGTGTGGTCCGGTTTGAGCGTGAATCCGAACTGCATCGTCGGGCCGTCGCGGTCTAGGGCCTGACCAGGTCGCCGTAGGCGTCCGGCCGGCGATCCCGGTAGAACTGCCACGTCTGGCGGACCTGCTGGATCACGTCGAGGTCCATGTCCCGGATGATCAGCTCTTCCTTGAACGGATCGCCGACGCTGCCGATGAACTGGCCGCGCGGGTCGACGAAGTAGCTCTGGCCGTAGAAGTCGTCGTCGCCGATCTCCTTCTCGATACCGACCCGGTTGATCGTGCCCACGAAATAGCCGTTGGCGACGGCGTGGCCGACCTGCTCGATGCGCCACAGGTACTCCGAGAGGCCGCGCGAGGTGGCGCTCGGGATGAACACCATCTCGGCCCCGTTGAGGCCGAGGGCCCGGGCGCCCTCGGGGAAGTGGCGGTCGTAGCAGATGTAGACGCCGACCTTGCCGACCGCGGTCTCGAAGACCGGGTAGCCCATGTTCCCCGGCCGGAAGTAGAACTTCTCCCAGAAGCCCTTCACGTGCGGGATGTGCGTCTTGCGGTACTTCCCGAGGTACTTCCCGTCGGCGTCGATGACGGCGGCGGTGTTGTAGTAGATGCCCGAGGCCTGCGAATCCTCCTCGTACATCGGGACCACCAGGACCATGCCCGTCTGCCTGGCGAGGTCCTGGACGCGCTTCGTGGTCGGGCCGTCCGGGATGAGCTCGGTGTAGCTGTAGTACTGGGGATCCTGGACCTGGCAGAAGTAGGGCCCGTAGAAGAGCTCCTGGAAGAGCATCACCTGGGCGCCCTGCTTCGCGGCGTCGTGGGCCGCCGCCTCGTGCTTCTGGATCATGGATTCCTTGTCACCGGTCCAAGTCGCTTGCAGCAGCGCGCCGCGCACAGTTCGGGACATCTGAACTCCTCGCTCGAGACAGCGGTTCGATCGATAGGCGAGAACGGTCAGGCGATCCCCATGAGCGTACACCGGGCCCACGATGGAAGTGACGGCGTGCCGCCGGGCCATCGGACGAAGAAATTTGTCAGACAACCTGTTGACATGATGTCTATGATCCGAGCATTCCGTCGAAGGAGGCAGCTTGCCGTCGCTCCGCCATCCGCCGAACCTGTCGGCCGTCGTGGCCGACGACCTCCGTCGCGCCATCGAGGCGCGCGAGTTCGGCCCGGAAGGGCGCCTGCCGTCCGAGCCGGAGCTGGCCCGCCGCCTTGGCGTCAGCCGGGCCACGGTCCGGCATGCGATCACGGAGCTGGCAGAAGGCGGCTTCGTCCGCCGGCACCAGGGGCGCGGGACATTCGTCACGAGCCACGCCGCCTCGCTCCACAACAACCTCAACGTGAACTCGGGTGTCACCGACCTCATCGCCTCGCAGGGCTGGGAGCCCGGAACGGCCGAGGTGACGTCCACGGCGCGGGCCGCGACGCGGGCAGAGCGGGTGACCATGGATCTCGGGCCTGCCGACGAGGTGGTGGTCGTCCGTCGGACCAGGCTGGCCGACGGCCGGCCCGTCGTCGCAGTGGAGGACGTGCTGTCGGCCGCTACCCTCGAGCGCGTCGGCATCTCTGCGTCGACGCTGGCGGATCGCCTGGCGACCCGTTCCCTGTACGACCTGCTCGAGGACGTCGGCCTGGCGGTCCACCACGGCATCGCGGAGATCCGGCCCGTCAAGGCGACCGGCGATGTGGCGCGGCGACTCGGCCTGCGGGGTGGTGTCGTGGTCCTGATCGAGCAGATCGACTTCACGTCCGCCGAGGAACCGGTGCTCCTGTCGCGAGAACACCATCGGCCCGATGTCTTTCAGTTCCGAATCTATCGACGAGGTCCAGGAAGCCGTCACTGAGCGTCGGGGTTCGACACCCCACCAGACCCCAAGGCTAGATCGCGATCCCGGGTCCACCTCGGACCGTCAAGCGGTGTCAAACACCACGTTGGGAGGAGCAATGGCTGAACAGGTGGCGCGTCCCGATGGCACGGCGGGTCTGCGGCGGAACGCCGTCGGACTCCTTGCCGCGATCATGCTGTCGGCGACGATCATGGGTCCCGCGGTTTCGACGTACTTCAACACGCAGTTCACCGCGATAAACGCGGGAGCTGCGCTGCCCTTCGTCTTCCTCGTCTCGCTGATCGCCGCCCTGATCGTCGCGAACGGCGTTGCCGAGATGGCCCGCAAGCTGCCGGCCGCCGGTGCGTTCTACACCTACGTCGTGCGTGGCATCGGGCCCAAGGCGGGGTTCGTGACCGGTACGCTCATGTTCCTCGGCTACTCGCTGCTCGAGCCGGCCGAGCTGGCCCTGATCGGCTACTGGATCAGCAACGTCCTGCTCCGCTTCGGCTATGACGTCAGCTGGATCCTCATCGCCGCGATCTTCTGGGTGACGACCCTCGTCCTCTCGATCCGCGGGATCCGGATCTCGATGGAGACGGCGCTCATCGCCTTCGGCATCGAGGTCGGCGTCATCATCGTCCTCTCCTTCCTCATCCTGGGCAAGGGCGGAGCCGAGGGGATCAACCTCCAGCCGTTCGACCCGGGTCAGTCACCGACCGGCATCGGGGGCATCGCCCTGGGCCTGGTCTTCGGCATCCTGTCATTCGTCGGCTTCGAAGGGGCCGCGACGCTCGGCGAGGAGGTCGAGAACCCGCGGGTCAACGTCCCCCGGGCGATCTTCGGCGCGACACTCCTCGTCGGCGTGATCTACCTGTTCGCCACGTGGGCTGAGACCCTCGGCTTCGGCGTCTCGACGATCAGCGTCCTTCAGGCCGACGCGGCGCCGTTCGACACGCTCGCCAAGAACTACAGCCCGGACTGGTTCCGGGTGCTGGTCGACATCGCCGGCGCGTCGAGCATGTTCGGGGTGATGATCTCGTCCCACAACGGGGTCACCCGGATCATCTACGCGATGGGCCGCGAGAAGCTCCTGCCGGCATTCCTCGGCACGATCAACCACCGGTACTCGACGCCGCAGATGGCGATCATCGTCCAGTCCGTCGGGTCGGGGATCGTCGCGATCATCCTCGGTCTCGCGGTCGGGCCGTTCAACACCTATGGCTACCTTGGCACGATCCTCACCCTGGGGATCATCCCCGTCTACATCCTCGTGAATCTCGCGGTCATCCGCTACTTCCGAAGCGAGTTCCCCCGCGAGTTCAGCGTGATCAAGCACCTGATCCTGCCGGTCGCCGGAATTCTCCTCATGGCCATCCCGATCTACGGCCTCATCGGGACGAACCCGGCATACCCGTACAACCTCTTCCCGTGGATGGTGCTGGTCTACATCGTCGTCGCCGTCGTCATCGCCGTCTGGCTCGATCGGACCCGGCCGCAGGAGCTGCGCGAGGCCGGCAAGATCCTGGCGGCGGAATACGACGTCGCCGATCCGGCTCCGGCGACCGCCTGAACCGGATGTCCATCGAAGTTTCGTTCGTCGCCGCCCG
>JACQEH010000036.1 GCA_016200675.1 Chloroflexota bacterium
ATTGGACGAGTTGGATGGTCCGGGCCAGGATCCCCGGTTCATCCGCGAGCGGGATCCCGGCGTTGACGTCGAGCATGTGTGCACCGGCGGCGACCTGGGCGAGCGCGTCGCGCTCGACGCGGCTGAAGTCGCCGTTGCGCATCTCCTCCGCGAGCAGCTTCCGGCCCGTCGGGTTGATCCGCTCGCCGATCACGACGAAGGGCTGGTCGAAGCCCAGGATCACCTCGCGGCTGGCCGACGAGACGACGGTGCGAGCGGGGGTCATGCGGGGCCATCCTCGGGTGGAGTTCGATCGAGGTCGACGCCGCCGGCGGCCACCAGCCGGGCGAGGACCTCGCGGCTGTATTCGGCCTCGAGGCGGGCGGCCTCGGCGGTGGCGATGGCCTCGAGGTCATCCCCGCAGGGCTTCGCCTCGCGGCGCCATTCCTCGATGTAGTCGCCCGCGCTGCGCTTGCCGGCCTGCATCGCAGCCCGGTCGATCGCCACCTGGAAGCGCGGGTGGAGCACGATCTTGTGGGCCTGTCGGCGATCCTTCGCGACGACCTGGGCGGGGATGTCGCGCCACCAGATCGTCGTCAGCGTGCCGGGCATCAGGACGCCCCGCGGTATCGGCCGCGGTTCGCGCCCGTGCCCGCGCCCGGACGCACGCGCACCTGCGTGTCATCCGTCGCCCCGGGCGTGGCGAGCGTTCGAACTGGTCCGGCGGCCGTGGCGCGCCCGCGCCCATTCGCGGCGGCCGTGGTGCGCCCGCGCCCATTCGCGGCGGCCGTGGTGCGCCCGCGCCCATTCGCGGCGGCCGGCGTGGCATGACTGCCAGTCAAGACTTCCTGCCCGGTCACGGGTGCGTGCGCCCGAATCTGCTCGGCAGCCGCGGCGTCATGACTGCCAGTCAAGACTTCCTGCCCGGCGACCGCTGCGTGCGCCCGAACCTGCTCGGCAGCCGCGGCGTCATGACTGCCAGTCAAGACTTCCTGCCCGGCGACGCGAGAGGCCGCGCCTCGGCCCCCAGGAGGGCCTTCCAGGACATCCTGGAGCACGTTTCGTTGACTGCTAGTCATCGACCGTCGAGGCGACCATTCGGCGCGGACCGTTGATGCCGAATTCGATGACCGAGGGTCAAGGGCGCGGCGCGCGGCGGGGCGAATGGCTCGATTTGACGACCTTGGGGCAACGCCCGCCAAGGGTGAGCCCGTGCCCATCGGCCGCGTGCCCGTCGGCCGCGTGCCCGTCGGCCGCGTGCCCGTCGCCAGCTTGTCCGTCGGCCGCGTGCCCATCGGCCGCGTGCGCATCGGCCGCGTGCCCGTCGCCAGCTTGCCCGTCGCGCTCCCGAGCTCGCCGAAGCCGGTGAACCGGCGCTCGAAACGGAGCCCGAGGCGACGGGCGCCGCGGCGCGCACGTGCCGTGAGCTCGGAATCGTCGGTCTGGGCCAGGAAGAGGACCCTCGTGTAGTTGCCGAAGTAGAGCGGCAGGAGCTCCGGGTGACGGTCCAGGCCCAGGCCACGGATCACGAGTCGATCGAAGTTCCGGGCCAGGAAGTCGGTGAGGTAGAACGTGCCCGGTTCTGCCTCGGCAAGGGCGGCGAACGCGGCCTGGCCGGCGTAGACCTCGTAGCAATGGGCACCTTCGAGGCGGGCCACGCCCTCCTCCTCGAGAACCCGATCGAGGATGCCGCCGGTGCCGCAGTCGGCGTAGGCCACGAACATCCGGTCGCGCCCCGCGGCACGTGCCGTGCGGATCCGCGCTTGCACCGCGGCCGGGATCTGCTCCGGCCGGTTGTGGAGCGTCGCCGGGAGGCAGGTCAGGTCGACTGCCGGTAGTCCGGCGCGGCGGGTCAGCGCAACCAGCTCGCGTGCGAGCGCTCCGCAACCGATGACGAGCGGGCGATCCGCCGATGGGCGCTCGGCGGACGGAGAGGCCGCGCGGGGTCTGGACGTGTCGGTTGGCCGGTCACCAGACCCAGGGGCCAGCCGCCGATTGCGCCGGGCGGTATCGCTGGCACCGATATTCCTGGGCCTGGGCCCCGAACCTGCGGCCGTGGCTGGGGCGGCCTGAGAGCCAGAGGCGCGGGATTCGCCCTCGACGCGCTCGACAGCGACCTGCCGACTGCCGCGCGACGCCCCGCCACTTGGTCGATGGCCGGCTTGTCGACCCGCTAGCCCGCCGTGTAGCGATGCCACCGATACCGAGGGCGCCTCGCCTTGCGGACGGGCACGGACCCGTGCGGGAACGGGAAGCGTCGCCGCCGTCGTCGCGGCCACCGCACCGGCGGAGGCCACGAACCGCACGGAACCCGCGGCCAGGGAGCCCGCCGTGTCAACGGACCGCACCGTACCCACGGAACCCGACGAGCTCGCCGAGCCCGCCTCAGGCGACTCGCGCACGGCGTTCGTTCACGAGCCGGCGCGCCGTTTCCGAGGCGACGGCCGCGTCGCGGCAATAGGCGTCGGCACCGACGGCCTTGCCGAACTCCTCGTTCAGGGGTGCACCGCCGACGAGGACGATGTAGTCGTCGCGGATGCCCCGATCCTTGAGGGTCTGGATGACGACCTTCATGTAGGGCATCGTTGTCGTCAGCAGCGCCGACATGCCCAGGATGTCCGGCTTGAACTCCTCGAGGGCGGCGATGAACTTGTCGGCATCGGTATTGATGCCGAGGTCGTGGACCTCGAAACCGGCACCCTCGAGCATCATCGCCACGAGGTTCTTGCCGATGTCGTGGATGTCGCCCTTGACCGTCCCGATCACGACCTTGCCGACCGGCTTGGCCCCGGTCTCGGCGAGGAGCGGCCGGAGGATGGCCATGCCTGCCTTCATGGCGTTGGCGGCGAGGAGGACCTCGGGCACGAACAGGATGCCGTCGCGGAAGTCGATGCCCACGATGCGCATACCCTCAACGAGGGCGTCGTTGAGGACCCGATCGGCGGACCAGCCGCGGCCGAGGAGGAGGTTGGTGCCCTCGATGATCTCGGGGGCCATGCCGTCGTAGAGGTCGTTGTGCATCTGCTCGACGAGCTCGTCGTCGGCGAGCCCGCTGAGGTCGATGTCCTGGTAGCCGTCCTGCGCCATCGAGTGATCAGGCTCCTTGCGGGTCTCGCGGCCGGGCCCGGCCGCGGCGGCGAAGCAATTCGCGAGGCTTGGGGGTTCCATATCGTGGAACGATGCCATATGATGGAACGCGCGAGCGCAGCCTAGCCCACAAGGAGGCACGTGTCCAGAGTCCAGAGCATCGAACGCGCCTTCGCCGTGCTCGGGGTACTCGGTGAAGGCCCGGCCGGCGTGACCGACGTCGCGGCCCGGGTCGGCATTCCCAAGAGCACGGCTGCGCGGATGCTCGTGGCGCTTGCCCGCGAGGGCGCAGTCGAGCAAGTTCCCGGCGACACCAGCTACCGCCTCGGGCCCCGGCTGGGTGCCCTCGCCACGGGCGTCCGGCCGACGCGCCGCCTCGTGGCGATCGCCCACCCCTACCTCGTGGAGCTGGCCGCCCGCATCGGCGAGGCAACCGGCCTCTCCGTGCCGGAAGGCTCGACGATGCACTACGTCGACCAGGTCGAGTCGCCCAACCCGGTCCAGGTCAGCGACTGGACGGGCACCCGGATCCCGATGCACGCGGTCTCCTCCGGCCAGGTCTTCCTGGCCCACTTCGCGCCCCCGGCGATCTCCCGGTTCCTCGCCGCCCCGCTCGAGCGCTTCACGGAGGCCACGATCACGGACGCGAGCGGCCTCCTGGCCCGCCTGCGCGACGTGCGGCGGCAGGGCTACGCCTGGGTCCGTGAGGAGTTCGCTCCCGGGATCACCTCCGTCGCCGCGCCGGTCGCGGACGCCGACGGCGAGGTGGTGGCCGCGGTCCACGTCCACGGCCCGACCTACCGATTCCCCGCCCCGGGCACCGACGACCAGGTCGCG
>JACQEH010000269.1 GCA_016200675.1 Chloroflexota bacterium
CCCGTCGGCTCGCGAGTGGCCCTTCGGGATCAAGCGCGACCCCGTACCCGTATCCCGGCTCCTGATCGTACGAACAACACGAGCGACCCGGGAGGCCGCCGCCATCGCCCGGGAGGCCGCCGCCATCGCCCGGCAGGTCCTGGCCACGTCGATGCCGGCGGATCCACGCCTCGCGATCGAGGCG
The DNA here is from genome assembly GCA_016200675.1 of Chloroflexota bacterium. Classification (GTDB taxonomy): domain Bacteria; phylum Chloroflexota; class Limnocylindria; order Limnocylindrales; family CSP1-4; genus UBA5189. The sequence continues at coordinate 185 of JACQEH010000269.1, forward strand.
CTGACCGACACGGTTGCGTGGCCCGGCCCGTCACTGATCTGGGCCCGCCAGCGCCGCGACGGCAGCATCAGCCTCGTGGCCGAGCCCAGCGCCCGGTCGCGCCGATGACAGCGCCGGAGAGCATCGAGAGCATCGATCCGGCCGTCCCGGGAACGCGTGCTAGCCTTTCGACCCCATGGAGCAGCGGCCCCGCACCCTCGTCGAGAAGATCTGGGACGACCACGTCGTCGTCGCGGATGAGGGCGCGCCGAGCGTGCTTGCCGTGGACCTGCACCTCGTCCACGAGGTCACCAGTCCTCAGGCGTTCACGGGGCTCCGGCAGCGAGGCCTCAAAGTTCGCCACCCCGAGCGGACCGTTGCGACGGCCGACCATAGCGTCCCGACGACGCCGCGCGGCCTCCCCTTCCTCGACCCGCTGGCCGCCGCCCAGGTCCAGCAGCTCGACACCAACTGCCGCGAGTTCGGCATCCCGCTCCACGGCATCGGGGACCCGAGCCAGGGGATCGTCCACGTCATCGGACCGCAGCTGGGCCTGACCCAGCCGGGCATGACGATCGTCTGCGGTGACTCCCACACGAGCACCCACGGCGCGTTCGGGGCGCTGGCGTTCGGGATCGGGACCTCAGAGGTGGAGATGGTGCTGGCGACCCAGACGCTTCTTCAGCGCAAGCCGAAGACGTACGAGGTCCGGGTCGACGGACGGCTGACGGCGGGGGTCAGCGCCAAGGACATCATCCTCGCCCTGATCGCCCGGATCGGGATCGGCGGCGGGACCGGTCACGTCTTCGAGTATCGCGGCGAGGCCATCCGGGCCCTGACGATGGAACAGCGGATGACCATCTGCAACATGAGCATCGAGGGCGGCGCCCGGGCCGGCCTCATCGCTCCGGACGACACGACCTTCGAGTACCTCCACGGGCGGACCCACGCGCCGCACGGCCCGGCGTGGGACCTCGCGGTCGAGACCTGGCGCCGGCTCCCGACCGACGATTGGGCCGCGTTCGACCGGTCGATCGCCATCGACGCCTCGGCCCTCGAGCCGATGGTCACCTATGGGACCAACCCGGGCATGGGCATCCCGATCACGAGCCGCGTCCCGGATCCCGCCGCGGCCTCGGACCCCGCCCATGGCCGCGCCCTCGAGAAGGCCCTCGCCTATATGGACCTGACGCCGGGCCAGGCGATCCTCGGCCAGCCGGTCGACGTCGTCTTCATCGGCAGCTGCACCAATGGCCGGATCAGCGACCTGCGCCTCGCCGCCGCGGCGCTGAAGGACCGCCACGTCGCCCCGAACGTCCGGATGATGATCGTGCCCGGCTCCGACGAGGTGAAACGGGAGGCGGAGCGCGAGGGACTCCACGAGATCTTCCGGGCCGCCGGGGCCGAGTGGCGGGAGGCCGGCTGCTCCATGTGCATCGCCATGAACGGCGATCAGCTCGCGCCCGGGCAGTACGCCGTCAGCACCAGCAACCGCAACTTCGAGGGCCGCCAGGGCAAGGGCGGCCGGACCTTCCTCGCCAGCCCCCTCACCGCCGCGGCGAGCGCGGTAGCGGGCATGGTCGCGGACCCGCGGCTGCTCCCGGGCATCGAGGCCGTCGCCGGGATCGGGGGCCGCTGACCCGTGCCGGAGCCGTACCGCAACTTCGCCTCGAAGGTCGTCCCGCTGCCGGCCGAGAACGTGGACACCGACCAGGTCGTGCCGGCGCGCTATCTGAAAATCACCGACAAGGCCGGGCTGGCCGACGTCCTCTTCCGCGACTGGCGCTTCGAGGAGGACGGCTCGCTCAAGGACCCACCCTTCGTCCTCGACCGACCCGGCATGAAGGGGCGGGCCATCCTCCTCGTCGGTGACAACTTCGGGACCGGCTCATCGCGCGAGCACGCGCCGTGGGCTCTCGAGGCCTGGGGCGTCCGCGCGGTCATCTCGACCGGCTTCGCCGACATCTTTCGCAACAACGCCCTGAAGAACGGCGTCCTGCCGATCGCGATCGATCCGATCACCCACGCCCGACTGTTCGAGCTCGTTGGGGCCGATCCCGACGCAGAGCTCCGGGTCGACCTCGCCGAGCAGGGCATCCTCCTGCCCGACGGCACGACGATCGACTTCGACGTCGACCCCTTCGCCAAGCTCATGCTCCTGCGCGGGACCGACGAGATCGGCTACGTCCTGGACAAGCTGCCGGCGATCGAGGCCTGGGAGGCGACCCATCCGGCCCGCGTCGACACCCGCGAGGACGCGCCGGCGGCGTCGTGATCGCCGCGCGTCCGTCGCGGGCCGGTGGCGGCTTCGCCGGCGGATCCGCCCCGACGGCAGGTCAGGCCGGCGCCGGCTCCGCGCTCGAGGCGGTCCCCGGCGGGTGCGGCTCGATCCGGGCGCGGCTGTCGTCGATCGCCGCGTCGACGCTGATCACCGATACCCCAGTGGCGTAGTTCAATCCAGGGGCGTCGTTGAGCAGGACGACGAAGCAACGGGCTCTGCGTCATGGAACCAGGGCAGAAGGGCCGGCGTCCTCCGGCCATGCAGCGACGCCTGGTCCTCCCGCTTGCGGCCCTCGTGCTTTCCGTCAGCACGGCGTCCTGTGGCGGCTTCCCCTTCACCGGGCTGGGCGGCGGCATCGACATCTCGCCGCCGGATCTCGGCACCGGTCAGGGCGGCGGTGCCGGAGTGGTCGGCGGTGGCGGCGGCACGGGAACCGGCGGCGGCACGGGAACCGGCGGCGCGGGAACCGGCGGCGCGGGAACCGGCGGCGGCACGGGAACCGGCGGCGGCACGACGGCCCCGGGCGATCCGGTGGGACCGGGCGGCGGGGATCCGATCACCGGCATGAAGCCGTCCATCGAGACGCCCGCTCCTGGCCAGCTCCAGCCGAGGCCGGTGCGCGTTTGGGCCATGACCCCCACCGTGAACGGCAATCACGTGACGGTGCTGCTCGCGTGGTGGAGCGGTCCCGCCCCGTGCTCCGTCCTCGACTCCGTCCAGGTGGTTCGCAGCGACACGACGTTCACCATGACGCCGCTCGAGGGCGCCGACCCCTCGACGGGCGGCCAGGCGGCCTGCCCGGCGATCGCCATGCTTCGCGGCACGGTGGTGGACCTCGGGACGCTTGGCACCGGTACCTACACCCTGGCCGTGCCCGGCGACCTCGCCCCGACGGAGATCACGGTTCGGTAGCTCCTGGCGTCTGCCCCCGTCGCTTCGAGACCTGTGCGACGATCCGGTCAGTGAATCCGCTCGACGCGATCGCCATCGGCCTCCTCGTGATCGCGGTCATCCTCGGGACCCGCTCGGGAGCCCTCCCCCAGATCGGCGGCCTCGTCGGCGCCGGCGTCGGCGCGGTCCTCGCGGTGGCCGCCATCCCTACCCTCCTGCCGCACCTCGACTCGGTCGGCGCACCCCTCCGCGTGGGGGCGGTGCTCCTGGCCCTCCTCCTCTTCGTCGGCGGCGGCGAGATGCTCGGTGCCCGAGGCGGTCGGTCCGTCTCCCGGATGCTCGGATCCGGCATCCTGGGCGCCCTCGATCGCGTCGCCGGCGGCCTCGTCGGAGCCGGCCAGGCGGTCCTGATCGTGTGGCTCATGGGCGGCATCCTGGCCGCGGGCCTCCTGCCCGCGCTCGGCTCGGACGCGCGGACCTCGCTCGCGATCCGGGGCGTCGGCCTCGTCCTCCCGCCACCGACGGAGATCGTCCTCCAGATCGACAAGGCCCTCTACCAATCGGGCCTGCCCGGCATCATCCTGGGCATCGAGCGCCTGCCCGCCGATCCGGTCCAGCTCCCGACGGCGGCGGCGGCCCGGGCGCTCGGCAGCCTCGTCCTCAATTCGGTGCCCCGCGTCGAGGCCGACACGTGTGCCTATCGCTCGACCGGGACCGGGATCGTGGTCAAGGCCGGGTACGTGGTGACGAATGCCCACGTCATCGCTGGGGCCCGCGCGATCCGGGTCTTCACGGCCCGGGGCGACCTGCCGGCCCGGGCGGTCTTCGTGGACCCAGACCTTGACGTCGCGCTCCTCCGCGTCACCGGCCTCGATGCGGGCTTCCTCGTCTTCGCGACGAGCGACCCCCAGCGTGGCAGCAGCGGGGCCACGATCGGCTACCCGAACGGCGGATCGGCGGTCATCGGCCCGGCCGCGGTGACGGACACGTACCAGGCCCAGGGCCTCGACATCGAGGGCCGAGACCCGGTGACCCGCGAGATCGTCGAGCTCCAGGCGATCGTCGATCCCGGCGACAGCGGGGGGCCGTTCGTGCTGACGAACGGGACCGTCGGCGGCCTCGTCTTCGCCGAGTCGCGGACGGACAAGTGGGTCGGCTACGCCCTCTCGCCGACCGCGGTCGCCGCAGCCATCGCGCCCGCCCTGACCCGGACCGCGGCGGTCCCGACGGGCTCGTGCCTCCACTGAGCGGTACCATCCGCCGGTGACGTCCCCTGCTCCTGCAGCCGCCGCCGTCGACTTCCGCGCCCTCGCCGAGGCCTTCTGGCAGGACTTCCTTCGGCACTCCCCGACCTTTGCCACGCGCATCGGCGATCGCCGCTTCGACGACCGCCTGGAGGACATCTCGGGTCCCGCGCGCAATGCGCGCATCGCGTCCCTGCGGGCGACGATCGAGGCGGCGGTCGCGCTCGAGGGCGATGACCTTGGCCCGGTCGATCGGGTCTCGCGGTCGATGCTCATCGAGGAGGCGACGGGCCAGCTCCTCGCGCTCGAGACGCGCGTCGACGAGTGGTCGGTCAACCCGATCGACGGTCCCCAGACATGGGTTGTCGACATCGTCGACGACCAGGCGATCGAGACCGTCGAGGACGGCCGGCGCCTGGTCGCGCGCGCACAGGCCGTCGGTGTCTACATGGACCAGGCGATCGACGCCCTTCGTCGCGGGATGGCCCGCGGCTGCGTCGCCTCGGTAACCCCCCTCGAACGGGTCATCGAGGAGGTCCGCCTTCTCGTCGACGTGCCGGCCGAGTCGTGGCGGCTCGCGACGCCGGCAAGGCACGAGCATGCCGGCTGGGACGCGGGAGACCTCGCCCGCTTCCGGACGGCGCTGGTCGACGCGATCGAGCGCATCGTGATCCCGGCCTTCGGGCGTTACCTGGACGTGCTGGAGCAGGAGATCCTGCCGGTGGCGCGGCCCTCGGATCGCGCCGGCCTCCTCCACGTCCCGGACGGCGAGGCGATCTACCGGGCCCTCGCTCGGAGCCACACGGGCCTGGACATCGAACCGCGCACGATCCATGAGATCGGCCTTCGCGACATCGAGCGCATCGACGAGGCGTTTGAGGACCTGGGCGCCCGGGTCCTGGGCGTGCACGGCCTGGAGGCCACGCTCGCGGCCCTCCAGTCGAACCCGGCCTTCCGCTTCGGCGGCGCCGACGAGGTCTTCGAGACGGCGGCCCGCACCGTCGCCCGGGCCGAGGCCGCGGTGCCCGCCTGGTTCGGGCGCCTGCCCGCTGTCTCGTGCGAGGTGTGGCGAATCCCGGCCGAGTCGGCCGCCCACCAGACGCTCGCCTACTACGCCTGGCCGACCTTGGACGGGACGCGCCCGGGTCGCTACTACATCAACCTCCACGCCCCGGAGACACGCCCGCGCTACGAAGCGGAGGCGCTCGCCTTCCACGAGGCCGTCCCCGGGCACCATCTCCAGATGGCGCTGGCGGCCGAGCTGCGCAACCTTCCGACCTTCCAGCGGATGCTTGGCTCCAATGCGTTTGCCGAGGGCTGGGCCCTTTATGCCGAGCGCCTCGCCGACGAGATGGGGCTGTACTCCTCGGACATGGATCGCTTCGGGATCCTGTCGTTCGATGCCTGGCGGGCGAGCCGACTCGTCGTCGACACGGGGCTCCACGCCATGGGCTGGACCCGCGACCAGGCGATCGCCTTCATGCGGGAGCACACCGCCCTCGACGACGGCAACATCGCCAACGAGGTCGATCGCTACATCGCCTGGCCCGGCCAGGCCCTCGCCTACAAGCTCGGCCAGCTGGAGATCCTGCGCCTCCGGGCCCGGGCCGAGGCCGCGCTCGGCGACCGCTTCGACATCCGGGCATTCCACGATGCCGTGCTCGGTTCGGGGGCCGTGGGCCTCGCGACGCTGGCCGGGATCGTCGAGGACTGGATCGCGAGCGCCTCCCCGCGGGCCTGAACCAGCGTCGTCGTGGGAGCCGGTCCTACACTTGGAGGGCAGCCCACACCGAGCCGAGGAGTCCGATGCCCGACCGCCCGCTCCCGTATGGCCGTCCCACCGACGTCGGCAAGCGCCATTCGTCCGCGCTGACCGACGGGCCGGACCGGGCCGCAGCCCGGGCCATGCTCAAGGCGGTCGGCTTCACCGACGACGACCTTGCCAAGCCGCTCGTCGGCGTCGCGACGACCTGGATCGAGACGATGCCCTGCAACCTCAACCAGCGGCGGCTCGCCGAGTTCGTCAAGCAGGGCATCCGCGAGTCGGGCGGCACGCCGATGGAGTTCAACACGATCTCGATCTCGGATGGCGTGTCGATGGGCACCGAGGGCATGAAGGCCAGCCTCATCAGTCGCGAGGTCATCGCCGACTCGATCGAGCTCGTCGTCCGCGGCCACCTCCTCGACGGGGTCGTCTGCCTGGTCGGCTGCGACAAGACCATCCCCGGCGCCGCGATGGCCCTGGCCCGCCTCGACGTCCCCGGCCTCGTCCTCTACAACGGAACCATCTACCCGGGCCACTACAAGGGTCGGGACCTGGAGGTCGTCTCCGTGTTCGAGGCGATCGGGGCCTACCGGGCCGGCAGGATCGGCCTCGAGGAGCTGTACGAGATCGAGAGCGCCGCCTGCCCGGGTGCCGGGGCCTGCGGTGGCCAGTTCACGGCCAACACGATGAGCACCGCCATGGAGTTCTTGGGGCTGTCGCCCGGGGGCCTCAACGGGATCCCGGCGGAGGACCCGAAGAAGGACGCGGCCGCGCAGCGGGCAGGCGAGCTCGCGATGACGCTCGTCCGCCACGACATCCGGCCCTCGCACATCGTGACCAAGGGTGCCCTGGAGAACGCCATCGCCTCGGTCGCCGCGACCGGTGGCTCGACGAACGGCGTGCTCCACCTGCTCGCGATCGCCCACGAGTTCGGCATCCCCCTGGAGCTCGATGAGTTCGGGACCATCGCGAACCGGACGCCGATCGTCGCCGACATGCGGCCCGGCGGACGCTACGTGGCGGCCGACATCTACGACGCCGGCGGGGTCGCCCTCGTCATGCGCGAGCTGCTCAAGCGCGACCTCCTCCATGGCAACGAGCGGACGGTCGATGGCCGGACGATCGCGAAGATCGCCGCGGATGTCGTCGAGACCGAGGGCCAGAAGGTGGTCGTGCCGATCGAGACGCCAATCAAGCCGGTCGGCGGCCTGGCGATCCTGCGCGGATCGCTTGCCCCGGACGGCTGCGTGGTCAAGCTCGCGGGGCACGAGCGCCTGCACCATCGCGGGCCGGCCCGCGTCTTCGACTCGGAGACCGAGTGCTTCCAGGCCGTGAAGGAACGACGGATCGTCGCCGGCGACGTGGTCGTCGTCCGCTACGAGGGCCCCGTCGGCGGGCCGGGGATGCAGGAGATGCTGAGCGTGACTGCCGCCCTCCAGGGCGAAGGCCTCGGGGAAGCCGTCGCCCTCCTCACCGACGGCCGCTTCTCCGGCGGGACGCATGGCCTGATGATCGGCCACGTGGCTCCCGAGGCGGCCCTCGGCGGCCCGATCGCCCTGGTCCGCGAGGGGGACGAGATCGAGATCGACGTGACCGCCGGGCGGATGGACCTCCTGGTCGACGAGGCGGAGCTGGCCAGGCGGCGGGCCGCCTGGTCCGCCCCGGCGCCGCGCTACGCGTCGGGCGTCATGGCCAAGTACGCGGCCCTCGTCTCGTCGGCGTCGGAGGGCGCCATCACCACGGGGTCGCGGCTCGACCGCGCCCTGCGTCAGGACTGATGCGATGAGCTCGGAAGCGCCACCCGCGGCGACGCTCCCGCCAGATCCCGCGGCGACGCTCCCGCCCGATCCCGAAGCCTATGACGACGAGCGCAACGTCCACGCCCGCAAGCGCGGCCTCGCGGCGCCCTACATCGCCGGTGGACGCGACCCGAACCCCGAGGCCGGCCTGGCCGAGGAGCGTCGCTACCTGCGATGGCTCCTCGTCATGGTCGTCGTCCTGGTCGTCGGCGCATTCGTGATCGGGATCATCGCGGCCCTCCTCGGGTACACCGTCGAGTGACCTGGACCGCTGCGATGCGACCGAGCGACGCGGTGCCGGCTGCCGAGTGGGAGGCGGCGCATGCACGGCTCCTTGCGTCACTCGTCGAGCTGATCCGGATCCCCTCCATCAACCCGCCGGACCCGCCGGGCCCCGAGCTGGACGCCGCTCGGCGGATCGCGGGCTGGCTCGAGGAGGCGGGCGTGCCGGCAACCGTCTACGATCCCGTCCCGGGTCGAGGATCCGTGGTCGCCCGCCTGCGCGGCGACGGGACCTGGGGTGAGCCCCTCCTCCTCCTCTCGCATCTCGACGTCGTCCCGGCGCCGGCGGACCGCTGGACGCACGATCCGTTCGCGGCCGACATCGCCGACGGCTACGTCTACGGCCGCGGCGCCGTCGACATGAAGAACCTCGTGGCGATGGAGATCGAGGTCGTCCGGCTTCTCGCAGCATCGGCACGGGCCGCTGGCCGCGACCCGGCCGTCGACCCGATCCCCGGCCTCCGCCGGGACGTCCTGCTGGCCGTCACGGCCGACGAGGAGGCCGGCGGCCATGCCGGCATCGGCTGGCTGGCCGACCACCACCCGGAGCACCTCCGGGCCGCGGGCGCGATCAACGAATCCGGCGCCGTCAGCCTGGACGTCGGGGGCCGGCGCCTCTATCCGATCCAGGTCGCCGAGAAGGGCTACGCGGTCTACCGGATCGCCGTCCACGGCACGTGGGGCCACGGGTCCATGCCCCGGCCGGACAACGCGGTGACCCTTGCCGCGGCCGTGATCGAGCGGTTGGCGGTGCCCGGCGACCCTCGGCCGACGCCGGTCATGCAGGCCTTCTTCACGGCCGCGGCCGACGCCCTCGATGGTGAGGCCGCCACCCTCCTGCGGGCGCTGGCCGGCGACGACCCAGGCCGGGCCGAGGCGGCCCTTGGCAGGATCTGCTCGCCCGTCTACGCCCGCGCCGCCCGCGCCCTGCTGCGCGACACGGCCTCCGCGAACGTCGTCCATGCCGGGGTCAAGTACAACGTCATCCCTGGGGACGCCGTCATCGAGGTCGACTGCCGGCTCCTCCCGGGCACGACGGAGCCTGCGATGCGGGCCGAGGTCGAGCGCATGCTGGGCCCCGAGGTGCTGGCGACGTGCTCGATCGAGCTGGTCACGACCGCCGTGCCCGTCGTCGCTCCTGCCACGGGCGAGCTCTACGACTCCCTCGTCCATGCCGTCCTGGACGGCGATCCCGAGGGCATCCCGCTGCCGGTCATGGCCCCCTTCGCGACCGACAACAAGACGCTCCTGCGCCTCGGGATCCCGGCCTACGGTTTCTCGCCGCTCCGGATCGACCCCGGCGAGGCCTACCTCGAGCGCTACCACGGGGTCGACGAGCGAGTCTCGATCGACGGCCTCCGCTGGGGCCTGCCGGTCCTCTACGACGCCGTGCGGCGCTTCTCCGGCTAGCGGCAGTCAGCCCTGGTGTCCCTCGTCGTCGCCACGGACGACGCGTCCCTTGCGGGAGAACGCCCGCGTGGCGAGTGCCGCAACGCCCATCGCCACGATCGCTCGCTCCGTCGTCGGCAGGGGCCGGACCGCGGTGAGGAACTGGTCGGCCCGGGCCCGGTCGACGGCGCGCAGGAGTGCCTGCCCACGATGGGTCAGCCAGATCGACCGCTGGCGGCGATCCTCGGGCTCCTCGCGGCGCTCGACGAGGCGCCGCCGGACGAGGCCATCAACGAGCCGGCTCGTCGCCGACGGCGAGCGGCCCAGGGACTCGGCGAGCTCCCCGATCGTCGTGGTACTGCCGTCGGCCAGGACGTAGAGCGCCGCCAGCTGGGTGAAGCCGAGGCGCAGGTCGGCGAGCTGCGAAGCGAAGCCCACGACCAGCTCGCGCCACAGGGCCCGACCCATGGCGACCCGCTCCGAGATCTGGCGGACGTTCGG
>JACQEH010000263.1 GCA_016200675.1 Chloroflexota bacterium
CCTCGTCTACGACGACTTCGACCTGCCGACCTACGTCGGTCCGACGACGTTCGCCAACCTGCCCTGGGTCACGGACCCGGCCGAGCTCCGGGCGCGGAAGGTCGACGTGGCGATCGTCGGCGCCCCGTTCGACGACATGGTCACCCATCGATCCGGGGCCCGGTTCGGCCCGCGGGCGATCCGCGAGGCCCAGTACAGCACCGGCTCCCTGAACTCGCTCCAGCTCGGCATCCAACCCTTCGAGCACCTGACCGTGGTGGACGCCGGGGATGCCAACATCGTCCCCGCCTACTGGCAGCGAGCCCACGCGATGATCTATCGGAAGGTCCACGAAGTGGCCCGGTCCGGAGCCGTCCCGATCGTCCTGGGTGGCGACCACTCGATCACCTGGCCGTCGGCGACGGCGATCGCCGAGGTTCGCCGGCCGGGCAGCATCGGGATCGTCCACTTCGACGCCCACGCGGATACGGCGCCCGACAGCTGGGGCCAGATCGCCAGCCACGGCTCGCCGATGCGGAACCTCATCGAATCCGGGGCGGTGTCGGGCCGGAACTTCGTCCAGGTTGGCCTCCGCGGCTACTGGCCGCCGCCGGAAGTCCTCGACTGGATGCGCGAGCACGGACTCCGCTCCCACTTCATGACAGAGATCGAAGACCGCGGTGCCGAGGCCGTCGTGGGCGACGCCATCGCCGAGGCTCTCGACGGCCCGGATTTGGTCTACCTCTCGGTCGACATCGACGTCGTCGATCCGGGCCTGGCACCGGGTACCGGGACGCCCGAGCCGGGCGGGCTCCTGACCCGCGAGCTGCTCCGGGCTGTCCGCCAGATCGTCGGGGCGGTCGACCTTGCCGGCATGGACATCGTGGAGGTGTCGCCGCCGTACGACTGGGCGGAATCCACGGCGATGATCGCCAACCGGGTCGCGCTCGAGGCCATCTCGGCCCTCGCCGTGAAGCACCGGGCAGGGGAGTGGCGGCGCCGCGAGGGCTGACGACCCGCCGGCAGGTAGCATCGGCACATGCCCAACCCCGAGCCCGATGTCGCCGCTGCCCTGGCCCGCCTCTACGACCTCGACCTGTCCGTCGATCCGGGCGATGTCGACCTCTACCTTGCTCTCGCAGCACGGACCGGCGGTCCGATCGTGGAGCTCTGCGCGGGGAGCGGGCGAATCGCCATCCCCCTGGCCGCCGCCGGCCACGAGGTCACGGGCGTGGACAGGGACGAGGCAATGCTTGCCCGCGCCGACATCCGGGCCGGGTGGGAGCCCTCGGAGGTGGCCGCCCGGATCACCATGATCGAGGGCGACCTGTTTGGGGCCGCGGTCCCGGGTGCCGGTACGTTTCGCCTGGGGATCATCGGCCTCAACTCGCTCCTGGTCCTCGGCGGGCCGCCCCGCCAGCGAGCCGCCTTCGCGGTCCTGGCGGGCCTCCTTGCCCCGGGCGGCGTGGCCGTCGTCGACACCTGGCTGCCCCTGGCCGACGATCTCGCCCGCTTCGACGGGCGGCTTGGCCTCGAATGGGTCCGAGGCGAGCCGTCCTCCGGCCAGGACGTCATGAAGCTCGTCGCGGCCTGGTACGACAGCGCGTCGCGGGTGGTGACGCTGACAACGATCTTCGACGAAGGTCGCCCCGGCGAGGCCCCCCGGCGCTGGATTCGCGAGGACGCCCTCCACCTCGTGGCGGCCGACGAGCTGCGGATGTACGCCGAGGATGCCGGCCTGGAGATCGAGGTCGTGGCCGGCGACCATGACCTTTCGCCGTTGCGGGCGGGCGACGAACGGGCCATCGTGGTTGCCCGCCGGCCGGGCGGCCCGTGATACCGTCTTGATGATGGCAACGAGCGATCAGATCCGCCTGCTGCTCGTCGAGGACGTGCCGCAGGTCGCCCAGTACGTCCGCAGCCTGCTCCAGTCGCAGGGCCAGATCAAGCTCGTCGAGGTCCTCACCGACGGTGGCAAGGCCGTCCAGCAGGTGCCCGAGATCCGGCCCGACGTGGTCATCGTGGATGCCCTGCTCCAGGGCCGGGTGAAGGCGACCCAGGTTGTCAGCCAGCTTCGGGAGGGCGGCCACAACGTCCCCGTGATCATGCTGACCGTGCCGCAGCAGCCGGTCGAGGCCGACCCCGCCCATGGTGTCCACGGCGTCCTGACCATGCCCTTCTCGGGCTACGACCTCATCACCCGGGTGAGCGAGGTCCGCAAGGCCCACGCCGCCGAGGACGCCGCCGGTCCCTCGAAGGTGATCGCCGTGTTCGCCCCCAAGGGCGGTGTCGGGAAGACGACGATCGCCTTCAACCTCGGGGTCGCGGCCAGCCGCGTCGGCCGCCGGACCGTCCTCGTCGACGGCAGCATCCAGTTCGCCGACCTCCGGGCGCTCCTGCGCGTCCCGAGCGACGCGCCCTCGATCCTGGACCTGCCGACCGACCGGATCGTGGAATCCGACCTCTCCGAGGTGGTCTGGCGCGATCCGTCGGGCGTCGACATCCTGCTGGCCCCGCCCCGGATCGAGATGTCCGAGATGATCACCGCCCGCGACCTCGAGAAGGTCCTGTCGCTCCTGCGCCGCCTCTACGAGGTGGTGATCATCGACATGTCGGTCGCTCTCGACGAGCTGAACCTGGCCCTCTTCGACCGGGCGGACGTGATCCTCGAGATCGTCACCTACGACTCGACGACGATCCACAACACGATTGCCCTGGCCGACACGTTCCGGGTGATCGGCTACCCGCCGACGAAGGTCCAGTACCTCCTCAACCGGGCCGACGCGAACTCGGGGATCGATCCCGCGGAGCTCGCGCGGGCGCTCGGGCGAGTGCCCGAGCACGAGGTCCGCTCGGAAGGCAGGGTCGTGGTCCCGGCCAACAACCAGGGCATCCCATTCGTCCTCTCGGATCCCGGGGCGGGGGTCAGCCAGGACATCGATCGCGTCGTCGCGAACCTCCTCGGGACGGGGCGGGCGGCGGTGGCGGCCGGCGCTCGCTGAGGGCCGGATGTCCGATCCACGGCCGATCGGCGTCTTCGACTCGGGCGTCGGCGGGCTCACGGTCCTCCGGGAGATCCTCCGCCGGTCGCCCGGCGAGTCGACGATCTACCTCGGCGACAACGCTCGGGCGCCTTACGGGACGCGGTCCGACGACGAGGTCCGGGCCTTCAGTCAGGAGGCTATCGACGTCCTCGTCGAGCGCGACGTCAAGGCCGTCGTCGTGGCCTGTAACACGTCGACGGCGGTCGCGATCGGCGATCTCCGGCGCCGCTACGACCTGCCCGTGCTGGGCGTCATCCGGCCCGGTGCGGTGACGGCCTCGCTGACGACCAGGAATCGCCGGGTCGGCGTGATCGCGACTCCGGCGACGATCCGCTCGCATGCCTACTTCGCGGCCATCAAGGACGAGAACCCGGCGGTCGAGGTCTACGAGCACGCGACGCCGGCCCTTGTCCCGATGGTCGAGGCCGGCCGCCTCGCCGGCCCGGCGGTCGAGGCCATCGTGGCCGAGGCCCTGGCACCGCTCCTCGGCGAGCGCGATGCCTCGGGCGAGTTCGTCTTCCCGCTCCCGGCCTCGGCCCGGATCGACACCCTGCTCCTCGGCTGCACCCATTACCCGCTGCTCCAGGCGGCCATCGCGGCGATCGCCGGCGACCGCATCGCGATCGTCGACTCGGCGTCGGCCACGGCCTCTGCCCTCAACGACCTCCTGGCCATCAACGGCCTCGAAGCCCCCGGAAGCTCGCGCGGAACGGCGGCCGATGCCGGCGAGGCCGGGCACGGCGCCCCGCCCGGCCGGCGCGCGGCGGCGGCCCACCTCCAGCTGACGACCGGGGACGTGGCCGCCTTCCGGGCCATCGCCGGCCGGATGTTCGGCGACGCGTTCCCGGACGTGGAAGGCGTTGACCTAACGGTCGGCGGCGCCGGACGGCTGGCCGGATGACCAACCGGCACCAGCCTTCACGCAGTCAGCCCGTCCGTGGTGTCGCCGCGGCACCCGCCGGGAGCGGTGGTGGCCGGGGCGGGGAGTGGGCGACGGATCGACGCTGGCAGGCCGGGTTCCTCGTCGGCTCGGCATTGGGCGTTGCCGCCACGATCCTCGGCCGCCGGGCCGAGCGATCGGCCCGGCGCGGCCTGGTCGACTGGGAGGACGTGGAGCGGCTGGCCGTCCAGCGTGTCGAGAGGGGCCCGAATCGCCTCTCGGCGGCCGAGCTCCAGGCCGTCGAGGGCACCTATCGCGAGGTCATGGCCAGCGTGGTCCCGCGCCTCGCCGAGGCGCTCGGGACACCCCTCCCCGGCGTGGTCGACCGGGCCCTCGTGGTCGACCGGGCGACGTGGGTCCGGGCCAACGTGGCGACGTTCCGGTCCCTCATCGCCCGGATCGAGTCCGGGCTCCTCGAGCAGGTCGTCCGGTCGGGTGGAGGGCTGACCGCGTCGGCCATGGTCATCGCCAATCGCTGGGTCACCAGCCGCCAGCTCGGCTTCCTGCTCGGTTTCATGGGTGCGCGCGTCCTGGGCCAGTACGACATCGCCCTCCTGGCCGCCGAGGCGGAGGACGGCCGGCTGCTCTTCGTCGAAGAGAACATCCAGGCCACGGCAAGGGCCCTGGACGTCCCGATCGGGCCGTTCCGGACCTGGATCGCCCTCCACGAGACGACGCATGCCTTCGAGTTCGAGGGTCATCCCTGGCTTCGCCCGTATCTCGCGGAGCGCCTCGAGCGACAGCTGACGCTCTTCAGCGGCTCCACCTCCACGCTCGGCCGGGACGCGGCTCGCGCACTGGGCCGGGCGCTTCGCGGCGAGGGCTCCGGGGAGCATTGGATGGAACGCCTCATGTCGCCCGAGCAGCGCACCCTCTTCCGGGAGACGCAGGCGGTCATGAGCCTCCTCGAGGGCTTCTCGGACTACGTCATGGACGAGGTCGGGCGGGGACTCGTCCCGGGGCTGGAGACCATCTCGGCCCGCTTCCACGACCGAAGGACGCAGCGGACCGCCTTCGAGCGGGCGATCCTTCGGCTGACCGGGATGGACCTCAAGATGGAGCAGTACCGGCGCGGCGAGGCGTTCGTGCGGGCGATCGCGGAGGCACGGGGCCGAACGGCGCTCGATCGCGTCTGGGCCTCCCCCTCGACGCTGCCCACGCCCGAGGAGATCGAGGCGCCCGCGCGCTGGATCGCCCGTGTCCTCGACGGGCAGGGCGCGCCGTGAGCGCGGGCGGGCCCGGCCTCGGCTCCAGTGACCTGAACCGGCCGGGACCCGGCAGCGGCCCCAACGGCGTGCCGACCGCGCTTGCCGTCAGCCCGATCCTCTCGGCCCGGGTCAGGGCCGCGGACCTCGATGCCATTCGCGAAGCGGCGCCCGGGTCGCGCGTCGTCAACCTCTCGGTCGAGGGGCTCGCCGACGGTCCGGTCGAGGACGTCGAGGTCCTGCTCCGCGGCTGGCTCAGCTCCGAGGCGTTCGACCGGCTCCTCGCCCGCGCCCCGCGCCTGCGCTGGGTCCACTCCGCGACCTCGGGCGTCGAGCGGGCCCTCACCCCGGCCGCCCGCGAGCGGGGGATTGTCGTCACGAACGCCCGCGGGGTGTTCACCCGGCCGATCGCGGAGCACGTCCTGATGCTGATCCTGGCGATCAGCCGGCGGCTGCCCCAGCTCCTGGAGCTCCAGCGGGAACGGACTTGGCAGCCGCTCCAGGGGCTTGAGCTCCGCGAGCTGACCGTCGGCATCGTCGGCTACGGCTCCATCGGGCGGGCCGTCGCCTCGCTGGCCGGAGCCTTCGGCGCCCGGATCATCGCCCAGCGCCGGAACGTCGCCGCCGGGGCCGCCGCGAGCGCCGCCGCCGCACTGGACGATCCGGATGACGCCTTTCCGTTCGCGCCAGTGGCCGACCGGATCGTCGGACCCGAGGGCCTTCACGAGCTCCTCGGGGCGTCGGACGTGGTGGTCCTGGCAGCACCCCTGACACCCGAGACCGAGAACATGATCGACGCCGCGGCGCTGGCGGCGATGCGCCCCGACGCCTGGCTGATCAACGTCGCCCGCGGCCGCCTGATCGACGACCGGGCCCTCCTCGACGCCCTCGCCGGCCACCGCATCGGCGGCGCTGCGCTGGACGCGTTCCGGGAGGAGCCGCTGCCGCCGACCTCCCCGCTCTACGACCTCTCGAACGTCATCGTCACGCCCCATACGGCGTGGTCGTCCGCCCGAGTCCTCGATCGGAGCATCGGCCTCTTTTGCGACAACCTCCGGCGCTTCGCGGCGGGCGAGTCGCTGCGCAACGTCGTCGATCCGGGCGCGGGGTACTGAGCCGGCGGCGAGGGGAGCCCCCGCCGCACCCGCCTCGCCGGCACCCCCGCTCGCCGGCACCCCCGCGGCCGCGCTGGGGCACAATCCGCGGGTTATGC
>JACQEH010000266.1 GCA_016200675.1 Chloroflexota bacterium
CGGCGACCTCGGCTGGAGCCGCCTCTATGTCGGCCGCTCCGACGTCTGGTGGGACAACGCCTTCGGGGCCGGCCTGCTGTACATGCACGCCCGGACGTACAGCCCGAGCCTCGGCCGCTTCCTCCAGCCCGACCCGGTCGCCGCTGAGGGCAACCTGTATGGCTATGCGGGCGACAGCCCGGTCACGAAGAGCGATCCGAGCGGGCTGTTCTGGTACAGGGTCAAGAAGGGCGACACGCTCCTCGGCCTGTCACGACGGTTCTGGGGAGACGCTCGGGCATGCCGGCGCCATCGTCCGCGCCAACCGAGGCGTCCTCGCGCCCCGCCGCAGCACGCTTCGCGTCGGCCAGTGCATCTCGATCCCGGCCTACCTGGGCCGCGGGCTACTTTGGTACCAAGACTCATCGTGTATCAAGGCATCGAGGAATGGCTCATCAGGACATAGCTGTGGGATCGGCTTCAGCGAGCGAGCCGGGGGAGTTCTGAAGGGGACGCTCGTGATGGCCGGCGGCGCGATCTTGATTGGCGTCGGCGTAGGTATTGGCGCCGTTGCGACGGGTGCCGAAGCGGTCGAAGTCATTACGATCTTCCCTTTGCCAGTGGTTCTTTTCACGGGGCTGAACCTCTACGCCTATGCGGGCGCAGGCGTCGGTGCCGGAGCTTACGTTTTCGGAACCGGCGCCGACATGACAACCTCCGCGGTGATGTGTCGATGACGTTTGGTGCCCCTCAGCGGACGATCGCTGCCCTCGTCGCGGCCGTGCTGCTCGGGATTGTCGCAACTCATGCGAGCAGCATCCGTGAGTCTGCGATCGCTGTTGCAACGGCGGCGGTCGTGGGGGGATTGCTCTTGATCCCGTCAATGGCGTGGGCTCCCGCGACTGATGTCTTGGCGCTGTCAACCGGTCTGGCCGGAGTCATTGCGCTGGCCTGGGCCCTCACGTTGCCGTTCGGACTACTCGTCGTGCCTTACGGGATCACGTCGCTGCTGGGTGTGGCCACGATCGTGATCGCCCTACTGGCAACTTCGACACCCCGGGGCGACGAGCTGGTCATCCGTCGATCACGCGAGTGGTGGGTGCTCGTCTACCTGGGATTCGGTCTGCCCGCGCTGCTGGCGGGTCTGATCGAATCAGCCAACAATCAAGCAACGGGCACCGATGAGCTCCGACGTTTCGTGGCACCTTTGGTGGCGTTGAGCGTCGCTGCTACTGCATCAGCCCCGCTCTTGGTCCCGCACTGGCGCAGCCACCGACGCTGGATCGTCGTCGGAGCCCTTCTGACCATGGTCGCAGTCACTCTGTCGGCTGGAGCACTAGCGGGTGCGAATGAGCCGGTGCTGATCTCATCGATCGCAGTGCCGTCACTCGGTGTGTGGGCCGTTGCGGCGACGAGGCGATCCGGGCCCTTCTCTGGCCAAATCGACCTCATCAACCCGCAAATCGTCCGTCACGGCGCTCCTCTTTGGCCTGATCGGTGCCGGCCTCGGACTCGGGATCGTCTTCTACTGGTCGGTGCGGTAGGCGGGATGGTTGACCAGACCAGCGCAGAAACAAACCCTTGGACTGCGGCAACGGCACCCTTTGGGGTGCTCGTCGCCCGGCCTCAGCCGCCGAGCGCGGCGGCGAACGCCCGCTCCAGCGTTGCCAGGTCGGCCGCGTGGTCGAGGCCCAGCCGCAGGCGCAGGATCGGCAGGTCATGCGAGGCCAGGGATTCGGCATCGCCCTGGGCCTGGGCGTCGATGAGCTGGCCGAAGGTGTACGGCCAGCCCGGAATCGCCCGGTCGTGGGGATGCCGGGAGGTGAGCTGGAGGAACCAGCCGGTCGGGGCGCCGCCCTTGTGGAGCTGCCCGGTCGAGTGAAGGAAGCGGGGCCCGTAGCCGGCCGTCGTGGCGTAGCCGGCCCGGTCCCGGATCAGGGCCCGAAGCCGGGCGAACGCCTCGTCGGCATCGGAGCTCGGGGCGATGAACGCCTGGATGGCGACGTAGCGGCCGTCAGCGTGCGCTCCCAGCCGCTCGCGGATCAGGGCCGTGAGGCCCGCCACCCCAAGCGCGGCGATGTCCAGCACGGCCGGACCGCCGGGCGACGCGTCGGGCGTTGCCGTGCCGGCGGCGGCCAGCAGCCGGCGCGTCCGATCCTTGGCCTCCTCGACGTTCGGCTGATCGAACGCGTCGATCCCGAGGACGGCGCCGGCGAACGCCGTGGCGACCTCCCAGCGGATGAACTCGCCGCCGATGTCCATGGGGTCGTCGATCGTGAAGTGGATCACCGGGTGCCCGGCGGCCGCCAGCTCATCGAGGAGTCCGGCCGACGGATCCGGCAACCCGGCTAGTGACAGGCTGACGAAGACGCGGTCCGGGCCGTAGGCCGTCGGGACGCCGAGCGGCTCGCGATCGACCGGGACGATCCCCACGCCCAGCTTGCCCGTCGACTCGGCGATGAGCTGCTCGGCCCAGGCGCCGAAGCTCGCGATCGCCGGGTCGGCGATGAACGTGAGCTTGTCCCGCCCGGCCCGGGCGAGCTCGCCGAGGGCGAGGCCCAGGAGCAGGCCGGGGTTCCGGTCTGGGTCCGGCTCGTGGCAGGCGCCGAGCATCGTCGACGCCGAGGCCAGGAGGGCGTCGAGATCGAGGCCGATCAGCGACGCCGGCACGAGACCCACATAGGACAGGGCCGCGTACCGCCCGCCGATGTCGGGCGGATTGAGGAAGACCTCGCGCAGCTGGTCGTGGTGGGGGATCGCGGCGACGCTTCGCTCGGGATCCGTGATCGCCACCACGAACTCGCCCGGGTGCTGGTCCGAGCCGGCGGCATGGAGCGCGCCGGTGAGCCGGGCCCAGGCGTCGGCGAGGAAGGCCAGGGGCTCGGTGGTCGTCCCGGACTTCGAGGCCACGATCCACAGCGTGGAGAGGGGGTCGAGGTCGTCGACGGTCGCCGCCACGGCGGCCGGATCGGTCGAATCCAGGATGCGCAGGTCGAGGTAGCCGTCGGCCGTCCCGAAGGTGCGGTGGAGGACCTCGGGCGCGAGGCTCGAGCCGCCCATGCCCATCACGACCGCGGTCGTGAAGCCGGCGACGCGGATCCCGTCCCCGAAGCCCTCGAGGGCCGCGATCATGTCGCTGAAGTGGGCCGGCGCGTCGAGCCAGCCCAGACGATCGGCGATGCCCGCCTGGACGGCCGGATCCGCCGACCAGAGGCTCGTGTCCCGATCCATCAGCCGCTGCGCCCATCGATCCCGCCGGGCGTGGGTCACCAGGGCCGCCAGTCGCGCCGCATCCGCCGGGCCCAGCTGCAGATCGAACTCCGCGCTCATGGCATCAACCCTCGCCGGCCTCGCCGGCCTCGATCGCCAGGACCTTCGCGAGACGACGCACGTGGCGGGCCTCGCCAGAGAAGGCGGCGCCCAGGAAGGCGACCGCGCTTTCGAACGCAGGCTCGGGGCCGATGACCCGCGAGCCGAGCGTCAGGACGTTCATGTCGTCATGCTCCACGCCCTGGTGGGCCGAGTAGGTGTCATGGCAGACGGCGGCCCGCACGCCGCGGATCTTGTTGGCGGCCACCGACGCCCCGACACCGGAGCCGCAGATCAGGATCCCCCGATCAGCCTGGCCGTCGCGGATGGCGAGGCCGAGGCGCTGGGCGAAGTCCGGGTAGTCGTCGGTCGGATCGGAGCCGTCGCCGCCGAGGTCGATGAGCTCGTGCCCCACGCCGGCCGCCGCGAGCCGCCGCAGCAGCTCGGACTTCAGCGCCGCGCCGGCGTGGTCCGCGGAAAGCGCGACGCGCATCAGGCAGTGGCCCCGACGATTTCGACGCGAGTTGCCATGTCGGGCCAACCACGGTCCGTGGTGAGAATTCGGTCCGCCGCGACGACCTCAGCCGTTGCGATCACGAGCGAATCGGCGAGCTTCAGGCGCTTCCCGCGCGCCGCGCGGAGGCGAGCTGCCGCGCGAGCGATCGCACGACTGACAGGTTCGACGCGGGCAGGGAGGGCGTCGACGAACTCATCGGCTCGATCGACGGCCCCCGGGCCGAGGCGGCTTGGGAGCACGAGGATCTCCGCGTATGCCGACGCCGGCAGGACGAGCTCGTCGACGGTCCTTGCGGCGTTGAGGGCGGCCTTCGCCGCTTCGTGATGCGCATCGGCGTCGTCGAGGATCGCGATCACGATGCCGGCATCGAGCACGGTCACTCCCATTCGTCGCGGAGCTCGTCGAGGTAGCCGGGCGGATACAGCCCCGAGAAGATGCCGGCGAACCGCTCGATTGGGTCGTCAACGCGGGTCAAGGTGACTCGCCCGCTGGCCTCGACCTCGACCCGCATCTCGTCGCCGACCTGGATCCCGGCTCGGACCAGCGCATCCACGGGGAGCGTGATCTGGTGCTTCGCGCTCACGCGAGTGAATCCGCGTCGCCGCTGCCTGACCTTTACTTCGCTCTTCACCAGTAAAGGATAACGCAGTACCAATCGGGTTGCCAAGCTCCTCAGCTACGGCCCGGGTCGGAGCCGGAGCTGCGATTCACGCCGCTGGCGCCGCGTCAGACCGTCGCCTGGTCGCCGCCGCCGGAGGCGCTGTGATCCACGTAAAGGCCCGCGGGCTGGTGGCCGGGATCCAGGGTCGGGACCGGGCCGCGCAGCTCGCCGCGCATGACGCGCCGGGCAACGTCCGTCACCCGTTCCACCGTGAAGCCGAGCTTCCCGAAGATCGTGCCGGCCGGCGCCGAGGCGCCGAAGTGGTCGATGCCCACGATCGCGCCGTCGTCGCCGGCATAGCGGGCCCAGCCCAGGGAGACACCCGCCTCGACCGTGACCCGGGCCCGCACGCCGCGCGGCAGCACGGACTCGCGGTACGCCTCGTCCTGCTCGTCGAATCGCTCCCAGCAGGGGAGCGACACCACCCGCGCCGGCGTCCCCTCCGCTTCGAGGGCCTCGGCCGCGCCCATCGCGAGCTGCAGTTCGGAACCCGTCCCGATGAGGATCACCGCGGGCGGCGCGCCGTCGGCCTCCGTGGACGCCGGACGGAGGACGTAGCCACCGCGCCGGAGCCCCGCGCGGGCGAGCTCGGCCGTGCCCGCGAGCGTCGGCAGCTTCTGGCGGGTGAGGGCCAGGGCCACCGGGCCGCCGCGCCGTTCGACGGCCATGGCCCAGGCCGCCGCGGCCTCGTTGGCGTCCCCGGGCCGGACGAACCACAGGTTCGGGATCGCCCGGAGGGCGGCGTAGTGCTCCACCGGCTGGTGGGTCGGGCCGTCCTCCCCGAGGCCCACCGAGTCGTGGGTCCAGACGTAGATGACGTGGAGGCCGGCGAGGGCGGCCAGGCGGACGGAGCCGCGCATGTAGTCGCTGAAGGTCAGGAACGTGGCCGCGTAGGGGATGAACCCGCCGTGGTAGGCGATCCCGTTGGCGACCCCGCCCATGGCGTGCTCGCGGACCCCGAAGCGGAGGTTCCGCCCCGGCTCCCCCGCCTCGAAGTTCGGGGCGTCCTTGATGTCGGTCAGGTTGGACTCCGAGAGGTCGGCGGCGCCGCCGAAGAGCTCCGGCACCGGGCCGGCGAGGGCGGCGATGGCCTGCTGGGAGGCCTGTCGCGTGGCGAAGTCCTCGCCGATGGCGTACCGCGGCAACCCGTCGGCCCAGCCGGGCCGGAGGTCGCCGCGATTCCGCCGCCGGAGCTCCGTGGCCTCGTCGGGGAAGGCCTCGGCGTAGCGGAGATAGCGGCCGTGCCACTCGGCGACCAGGCGCTCGCCGGTCGGCACCGCGGCCCGGAACAGGTCGCGGGCGGCGTCCGGGACCAGGAAGTGGGCGTCGGGATCCCAGCCGTAGGCGATCTTCGTCAGGCGCACCTCGTCCTCGCC
>JACQEH010000267.1 GCA_016200675.1 Chloroflexota bacterium
CGGCGATGCCGCGCTCATGGAGCCAGGTGACCGTGTCGCTGTCGGGCGGCAGATGCATCGCCTGGACCAGGGACTCTCGCATCGACATTGGCGTTGCCCTCCAACGGTGGCCGAGGTGTGCAGCCTAGCGCGGCAGGACGCCGGTTGGAAGCGGTCGCCTGCAGCGAGGCTGTCCTCGTCCTCCGTTCGAGACCGTGGCGGTCAGCGCGTGCGGCCGTCGGCGAAGCGCCTGGTGGACTTGGCCTCGCCGATCTTCTCCTGGACCTTGCCCTTCACCTGGTCGAGCTTGCCCGACCACTGCGACGAGCGGTCGCCCAGGAACTTCCCGACTTCCTCCTTGACCTTGCCCTTGCCCTGGGTGACCTTGCCTTCGACGCGCTCCTGGGTCATGTCGCCCGCCTCCACTCGGTGTCGCCGATCGGCGCACGCCGACGCTACGGGCCCCGGGCCGATCCGTGGTGACAAGTCGTCATCTCGATCCCGGGCCGGAGGCTGCGGCGAGGTCGTGCACCGGCTTCCGCGCACCGGGCGCGTAAGATCACCGGCATGAGCGATGCCCCCGTGCCCGCGGCCGCCAAGCCGGCCCGAGTCCACATCGAGAACGTCAACCACCCCGGCTCGAGCACGTCGGTCGATGCGGGCATGTACGAGGCGATGCGCGTTGCCCTCCTGGGAATCCTTCCCGGCCAGGCTCCGGGGCTCACGGAAGGGCAGATGCGCACGGCGGTCCTGCCGCACCTGCCGGCCGACCTCTTCCCCGGCGGGGCCCGTGCGAGCTGGTGGGCCAAGGCCGTCCAGCTCGATCTCGAGGCCAAGGGGCTCCTCGTCCGCGAGACCTCCCGACCGCTGCGCTGGCACCGGCCGGCCGAACCGACGCCCCCGGCGATTCATCCGCCGCGCGATCCGGGCGGCCGGCTGGGGCGGACGCGGACCCGGAACACCTTCTCCAAGTAGGCGAGGAGTCGCGTGACCGAGCCGCACGATCACGACAGCCAGGCGCATGGGAACGAGCATCATCACCATGAGCATGTCGACTACGGCGACGCGATCCTGGCCTTCCGGGCCGACAAGGACGACTACTTCCGAACCGGCACGCGCAGTCCGTTGCCGCCGGCGGAGCGAGAGGCCTTTGCCGGCCTCCCCTACTTCGCCGTCGACCCCGATCTGCGCTTCGAGGGCCTGACGCTCCAGCCCTACATGCGCAGTGAGCCGACGAGCTTCGCCATCCCGACCTCGGACGGCAAGCTCCGGCCGGCGAACCGCGCCGGACTCCTCCGATTCACCGTCGGCGGCGTCCCGTGTGTCCTGACCGCCTACACGTTCGATGGTGGCGAGCCCGGCTCACTGTTCGTGCCCTTCCTCGATGGGACGACGGGGGTGGAGTCCTACGGCGCGGGCCGGTACCTCGACCTGGACGCCGAGCACGATGGGACGTACGTCCTGGACTTCAACCTGGCCTATCACCCGTCATGTGTGTACGACATGCGCTTCTCGTGCCCCCTGACGCCGCCGGAGAACCGGTTGCCGGTGCGAATCGAGGCAGGTGAGAAGCTCGGGCCGCACTGATCAGGCACTGCAAACGGGCCGGCGACCATGGGCCGCCGGCCGTTGATCCTACTCAAAGACGATTGAGGCCACGATCGGCTTGATCTCGGCGATCGCTGCCGGTGCCGACGGTCCGAACGACTCGCCGTCGATCACGAGGATCCTGCCGTGGACATCGAGCACCCACAGGCGCTCGGTCGAGCCGCCGTTCGTCCCTCCGCCAGAACCGCTCCCGGGCCAGCTGAACAGCGGCAGCATCGGACCGAAGGTGCAGCCGGCGGTGTCGGTGTTGATCGCGTTCGTGAGGACGAGCGTCTTGCCCGAAACCCCTCCGATGGTGATGTCCGTGGCCGAGCCTGCCGTGAAGCCGGACATGCGGGTGACGGCCTGGACGACGCCGTCAACGGTCATCGGGAGGTCCGGCGACTTGAGCGCCTGACCGGTGCCATGGCACGGATCGATGACGACCCCATCGATGAGATCGAGCGTCACCCACGTCGCGGCGTTGGCCGGGAGGGCACTCACGAACTCGACGTCGCTGCCGGCCAACGCCTTGGGCGTCCAGGCGGACGGGAACGCGATCGTGAACGGCGCCGCGAACGGACTTCCGACGCGGTACCTGGCGCCCTTGGCCAGGGGACGATCAAGGTCAGGAAGGCCGATCTGCACGGCGGACGTCGTGGGTGACGGTGACGGGTTGCCGCCCACACTGTTGGGCGGGAGGAGCTTGATCGCGGCAACTGCCGCCACCACCACGATGGCGATGGCCGCGATCGCCAGGCGCGCGGGGACGTTCATGGTTGGCAACCTCCACGCCGGCAGGTTGTGCCGACGCTGACGAATCGAAGGGACCTGGTCGAGGACGGAGTCGAGGACGCGATCCGGGAGCCGGGTCGGACCTTCCTCCAGCCACGAGCGGACGATGCGGGTCATGTCGGGCTCTGGCCTCATCGGGTTGCCTCCCGCACGGTCGGTCGTGCGTCGGCTTCGAGAGCCGCCCGCAGGCCGCGCATCGCGTGATGAAGACGTGAACGAACAGTCCCGATCGGGATACCGAGGGTCTCGGCGACCGTCTCGAGAGGAAGATCGAGATAGTGGTGGAGGACCACCACGGCGCGATGATCGATGGACAGGCGGCGGAAGCCGCGATCGAGCTGGTCGCGATCGACGACCGCGCTCATTCCCTCGCCGGTTGTCGGCTCGTCGGCCGGCAGGAGGCGCAGGTCCGGGCTCCATGTGCGCGTCCGGCGACCCTCGGCGTAGCAGGCGCGCACGAGGAGCCGGTACGACCAGGCATCGAACTGGGCCGGGTCGCGGAGCTGCGGGAGATCGCGCCAGATGCTCAGCAGCGCCTGCTGCGTCGCGTCCTCGGCGAGACTGGTGTCGCGCAGGATCCTGTGCGCCACCGCGTGGAGACGGTCGCCCACCGCGACGGCAAGGCTCGCGAAGGCCTCTTCGTCGCCGCGTTGTGCCTGGACCACGAGCTTGGTATCCACGTTCGCAGGGTATGGGAGCCGTAGCTGATCTCGTGACGCAATCTTCCGCCGGAATCTTCGGCAGCCTGTCCTCTCACGAGCCGGCGAGCCAGGCGGACGAGCCGCCTCATCGCGGGTCCGGCGCTCCTTGGCCCGTCGGGCGTATGCTCGGGGCACGTTCATCGGTCAGGTTGGGGAGTCGTGTGGCGTGATCGCAGATTCCACGTCGGCAGGCCGCCTCATCCACATCCTCGAGAGCCGCGGTGGCACGTCCGGCAGCGGAACGGGGATCGTCCTGCAGCACCGCGAGGCCCTCGTCTACACGCTCAGCAAGGCCGCTGCGCTCGAGCACCTCGTGATGTGCCAGTACCTCTACGCGGCGTTCTCGATGAAGGACCGCGAGGACGACGGCCTGCCGCCCGAGCAGCTGGCCGCGGTCAAGCGATGGCGCAAGGACATCATCGGCATCGCCGAGCAGGAAATGCTCCATTTGGCGCTGGTCCAGAATGTCCTGACAGCCGTCGGGGCCGCCCCCTACCTTGGCCGTCCCAACTTCCCGCTGCCGCCGCATGCGTATCCCGCCGGGATCCAGATGGCGCTCCTCCCGTTCGGGGAGACTTCGCTCCGCCATTTCGCCTATCTGGAGCGGCCCGAGGACCACGAGATGGCCGACGTGGACATGTTCGCGGCCCTCGAGAAGGCCGCGCCGCTGCCGGCGGTCCACGAGGACGACATCGGACCGCAGATGCAGGACTTCGCCACGATCGGCCACATGTACCGGGCGATCGAGGCGGGCCTCGGCAAGCTCGTCGAGAAGCTCGGCGAGCCGACACTCTTCCTGGGTCCGCCGGCCGCACAGGCGACCGAGCAGCACTTCCGCTGGGAGGAGCTCGTCGCCGTCACGGACCTGGCCTCGGCCCAGCGGGCGCTCGACACGATCGTCGAGCAGGGCGAGGGCGCTCGCGGCGACTGGCACGACGCGCACTTCGGCCGCCTCATCCGGATCCTCGACGAGTACCTCGCGATCAAGACCGCGGACCCGACGTTCGAGCCCGCCCGACCCGTGGTCACGGCGTTCGTCCGGCGGCCCGAGGACGGGGCCGACGTGCCGATCATCACGGACCCCTTCACCAGCCGCTGCATGGACCTCCTGAACGCCGTCTACGAGGTCCTGCTCCAGATCCTCGCCCGCTACTTCGCCCACACGGACGAGACCGACGACCAGCTGGCCGTGCTCGCCGATGTGGCCGTCGGCCTCATGTACGTGGCCATCAAGCCTCTCGGCAGCCTTGTGACCCGCCTCCCGATCGGGACGGAGTTCGCCGGCCTGACGGCCGGCCCGAGCTTCGAGCTCTTCTACGCGGTGGACTACCTGCTCCCCCACCGCGATGCGGCGTGGGCGGTCATCGAGGAGCGGATGCGCGACGTCGCCGAGCTCGCGACCCGCTGTCGCGACTCGTGTGCGCCGCTCTACATGGCACCCCTGATCAAGGTCACCGACGCCCTGCGTGCCCAGGCCGACCGGCTCGCCGCCGCGCGCTGAGGACCGCTCCGCTCAGGACCGCACCGCTCGGGACCGCCCCGCTCAGCCGACCTTCCGGGTGAGCCGGACCATCGGGATGACGCGGCCGGCCTGTTCCGCGTAGGGTGCGAACCAGGGCAGCTCGTGGACGTGCTGCTGCCAGAGACGGTCGCGCTCGGGGGCCTCGACGACGACGTCCGCCGTCGCGGCGAAGCTCTCGTTGTCGACTTCGAGACGGACCACGGGATGGGCCCGCACGTTGGCCACCCAGGCCGGGTCCGTTGGTGCGCCACCCTTGGTCCCAGCGACGACGTAGGCGTCGCCATCGCGCGAGTAGGTCAGGATCGCCCGACGAGCGAGCCCGCTCCAGGCGCCGGTCGAGGTCATCAGGAGCAGCGGGTGGCCGGCCAGCGGCCCCTCGGACGGCCGGCCGCCGTTCGCCCGAAGGTCGGCGATCAGCGATTCCTCCCAGGAGCCGGCGTCGGGCTCGGCGGCCGATGCCTCGTCCAGGGTGAGCGTGACGACCGGCAACGGGCGATCCGTCATCGTCTCGTAGCGCTCGAAGATCGGGATCTTCGCGATGTGGTTGTCGAGGAGACGACGCCGCTCGGCGCCGCTCTCGATCGCCGCCCGTGCCCTGAACGTCGTGGCGCCGACCTCGACCGAGACCTCGGGGTTCGCCATGACGTTGGTGACCCAGGCGGGACTCCAGTCGCGTCCGCTGTTCGACCCAACCACGACGTAGCGCTCGCGGTCGCGGCTGTAGCCGAGCGGCGAGATGCGCGGCTCGCCCGACTTCGCCCCAATCGTGGTGAGCAGAAGGAGGTCGGATCCGGCGAGGGGTCCGGTCAGGACCCTGCCGTCGTTGGCTCGGAGCTCTGCGGCGAGCCTGAGGTTCCAGGCGCGCTCCTTGGTATCGATCGGCATCGACGGGGTCTCCCTGCGCTGGACTGTTGCGCCTGCAACGATCGCACATCCGCGTGAACCGTGCCGGCGGCAGCGTGGGGCCGGCGGCCGCGTGGCGGCCGGCAGCAGCGTGACGGGCCGCGGCGGCGGGCGGCCGTGGGCAGACGTGGGTAGCCGCGGGCAACGCCGCGCGCGCAGCGCTTGCCAGCGGTGCGATGATCCACGCATGGTCGAGTACGGCAACGGGATCACGCACGGCGGCGCGGGGCAGGTCACGGGCGGCGGGGGTGGTGTCGGGGGTGGCACGCAGGTCGACGTCGGGGCTTCGCTCGGCCACTGGGTCTCGAGCACGGTCGCCACGGTA
>JACQEH010000273.1 GCA_016200675.1 Chloroflexota bacterium
GGTCGTTCTGCTGGGCGATTCGAAGGCCGGCCAATGGTTCCCTGCCCTCGATGAGCTCGCGGTCAGCCGGCTGCTTGATGTCGTCGAGGGCCGCCCGGGCCTTGTCGCGCCACGCGATCGCCGCATCGGTGTCGCCGGCGACGGCCGCAGCCCTGGCATTCGCCTCATACGCACCGGCGACGTCCCAGTCGTCCGCCTCGCCGGCCGCGGTCGCGATCTCGACGTAGGCAAGGCAGCGGCCGGCGTGCCAGAGGGCCGGCTCGGCCCGGCCGAGGACCGAGTAGACGCGAGCGCACTGCCACTCGCCCCGGGCGAGGTTGGCGTTCGTGCCGGCCTTCGACCAGTGATAGCGCGAGGCATGGGCGGCATGGATCATCTCGTCGACCTCGGCCGGCGTGCGGTCGGGCTTTTCGATGAGCGTCCAGGTGAAGTTGAAGAGCTCGATCCCAAGGCGCCGATGAGCGGCCGCGTCGAGCTCGAGCGTGACGGCGGCGGGAGTGTCGGACACGAGAGGTTCCTTTCCGGCGCTGAGCTGGCCAAGCACGTGCAGGACGCGCGTGAGTCGATTGATCCGGGCCTCGATCCGCACCCGATGCTCGGCGATCCGCCGGCGCTGCAGCGCCGGGTCGTCGGCGAGCACGAGCCGGATCTCGTCCAGCGGGACCTCGAGATCCCGGAGGCGGGCGATGATTCGCCCGGTGTCGATCTGCTCGCGTCGGTAGCGGCGGTAGCCGGTGAAGCGATCGACATCTGCAGGCCGGAGGATGTCCAGCTCGTCGTAGTGGCGCAGTGCGCCGACCGAGATCCCCGTCAGCCGCGCGAACCGCCCGATGGAGAGGATGTCGTCGTCCATGGCCACATCGTGGACCCTCGGGCGGGTCGAGAGTCAAGGGTTCCTGTCACCGAACGCGCTCGGACCCACCGGAAAGGGCCCAGACGTGGAGGCCCCGTCGGACCCATCCATGGGCACCGCCACGGAAGGCCCTGCGTGAGAGTCGCGGATTCGTGCTTCACGACCCTCATCGGATGGGTCCGGAGCCGGCCCAGCACGAGTTCGTGACTGGCAGGCGCCAGGACCTGCGGCGAGGGTGGCGGCACCACCTTCCCGGCGCCGCCGAGGAGTCGCTGAGGAGCCGCTGAGGAGCCGCCAAGCAGCTATTGCTGCCTGCCAGGCGCGGCCGGAACTTCACGGCACCGTGAAGCTGCCGCCGCACCCACGACACCGGGCAGCGGCCACTGCACCCCGGGCGGTGGAACGCTGCGCGAGCGAACACGCGGTCGGCCGAGCCGAACTCCGCGGCCTCGCACGCTCGGCGTTCCAGGCCTCGGAGGAGGGCCCTGCGGCCTTCGAGTTCGCGATGTCCACGAGGGCCCCAGGGCGCGCTTCGCTCGCAGGGCGTTCGAACAGGGCGAGCGTGGCGCCGCCGGCCCCCTGGGCGACCGTCAGGCGTTCGCCAGCTCGCGCGCCATCGCCCGCAGGATGAACCGCGCCGCCTCGGCGCTCTTGCCGCCGAGCCGTTGCCCCTCGTCCTGCTCGAGGGCCAGCATCAGGTCGCCCAGCATCTGGTCGAGGAGGGGGGTGCGCTGGAGGGCGCCGGCGGCAAACGCGGCTTCGAGGCCCACGACCGCCTCGCGCGCGTTCTCGACGGCGTGGCCCTTGGCCTCCATCGCGGCCTGGAAGGCCGCCCGGGCGGCGTCGGCTGCCGGGCCCGTCGAGGCCATCGTCAGCGTCCCAGGATCCGGGTCGCGAGGCTGCGGCGCGGGGCGGCGGCAGGCTCAAACCTCGTCGGCGCTGCTTCCGCCGGCGCTGCTCCCGCCGGCTCGGACTCCTCCGGCTCGCACGCCGCCGGCTCGGACTCCTCCGGCTCGGACTCCGCCGCAGACGCGCCGGCGACAACCTGGCCGCGCCGCTCGGCGCGCCGCCGCCGCCAGTCGGCCTCGAGGATGCTCATCGAGACCTCATCCCACCAGCGCCCATCGCGGCGGATCGACTCCCGGGCCCGACCCTCGGCGACGAAGCCGCAGGCGACGTAGGACCGGACGGCCCGCTCGTTGAACTCGAAGACCGAGAGCGAGATGCGGTGGAGGCCCAGCACCCGGAAGGCGTGATCGACCATCAGCCTCGTCGCCTCGGTACCGTAGCCGTGGCCCCAGGCGTCGGACTCGCCGACCGTGATGTGGTACAGGGCCGAGCCGTTGTCACCGTCCAGCTGGCTGAAGGCGCACGTCCCGATGAGGCGTTCGGTCTCGCGGATGTGGATGGCCATCGCCAGCGATTCCGGGCCGAGCGCCCGGACCTGGAAGAAGCGGTCGATCTCGTCGACCCGCATCGGGCCTTCCTGATACCGCGCCAGCCGCGCGATCTCGGGGTCCCCGTACCAGCGCCGGAAGGCGGCGAGGTTGCCCGGGACGTGGCGCCGGAGGACGATGCTCCGCCCCTCGATGGAGCTCGGAAACCATGCGCGGCCGCCCATGGGGGCACGGTATACCATCGCCCGCATGCGTCGCTGGAGCGAGCTCGCGGAGCGCGTGGCGGCCACCACCCGGACCTCCGAGAAGACGGGCCTGCTCGCGGCCTACCTGCCGACGCTCGGTGCCGCGGAGCTGCCGATCGCCGTCGTGTTCCTGACTGGTCGTCCGTTCGCCGAGGCCGACCAGCGGGCGACGGGGCTCGGCTGGGCCACGATGGCCGCCGCGATCGGCGAGGTCGTCGGCGTCGACCGGGATGCCCTTGGCGAGGCGTACGACCGCTACTCAGACCTGGGCCTCGCGGTCGAGGACGTCCTGCGCGGCGCCGGGCACGAGCCCGATCCCGCACTGAGCCCGACACTGGAGGAGGTGGCGGCGACCTTCGGGGCGATCGAGGCGGCCTCCGGGCCCGCCCGCAAGGCCGCGCTCTTCGCCGAGCTCGTCCGGCGCTGCGATCCGGGCACGGCCAAGGGCGTGGTGAAAGTCCTCTCGGGTGACCTGCGCATCGGCCTTCGCGAAGGCCTCGTGGAGGCCGCCCTTGCCAAGGCCTTCGATCGACCGCTCGACGCCGTCAAGCGGGCCGGGATGCTGACCGGCGACCTCGGCCGGACCGCGGTCGCGGCGCGGGACGGGACCCTCGAGGCCGCCGAGCTGGCCCTCTTCCATCCCCTCAAGTTCATGCTCGCGTCGCCGGCCGAGGACGCGGCCGAGATCGTTCGAAGGCTCGGCTCGCCCGTCTGGGTCGAGGACAAGTACGACGGGATCCGGGCCCAGCTCCACAAAGTCGGCGCAGACGTCCGCCTCTACTCCCGTGACCTCCACGACATCTCGAGCGGGTACCCGGAGATCGTGGAGGCGGCTCGCGGCCTGGGCTGGGACGGGATCCTCGACGGCGAGATCCTCGCCTACCGGGACGGGACGGTCCTGCCCTTCGTCGCCCTCCAGGGCCGGCTCGGCCGCAAGGAGCCGTCGGCCAAGGTGCGTGCCGCGGTGCCGGTCGTCTACGTGGCCTTCGACGTCCTGGGCCTCGGAGCGGGCGGGGGAGCGCCCGTGGCGTCGCTCCTGGACGTGCCCCTCGAGGCGCGGCGCCGGCGCCTCGAGGGGCTGGACCTGCCGGGCACCGATGCCGGCGGCGCCTTCACCCGCTCGCATCTCGTCGGCGCGGCGACGGCAGGGGATCTCGAGGTCGCCTTCACTGCCGCCCGGGCGCGCCGCAACGAGGGGTTGATGGTGAAGGACCCGCGGAGCCCCTACTCGCCCGGCCGCCGCGGCTACGGCTGGCTCAAGATGAAGAAGGCGCTGGCGACGATCGATTGCGTCGTGGTGGGCGTGGAGGTCGGCCATGGCAAGCGTCACGGCGTGCTGTCCGACTACAC
>JACQEH010000277.1 GCA_016200675.1 Chloroflexota bacterium
ATGGCGAAGCAGCGAATCCGGATCCGCCTGAAGGCGTACGACCACCGACTGCTGGACCAGTCGGCGGCCCAGATCGTCGAGACGGCCCAGCGCACGGGCGCCGACATCGTCGGTCCCGTGCCGCTGCCGACGCGGATCGAGAAGTTCACCGTCATCCGCTCGCCCTTCATCGACAAGGACAGCCGGGAGCAGTTCGAGATCCGCACCCACAAACGGCTCGTCGACATCCTGGACCCCTCGTCGAAGACGGTCGACGCCCTGATGCGACTCAGCCTCCCGGCTGGCGTCGACATCGAGATCAAGATGTGATGAGCGAGCCCATGCATCCCCGGCCCATCGCCGCGTTGTCGCCTGCGCTTCCTCGCTCACGCACGCCTGAGTGCGCTCGCTCGCGTGCTCGGCTCCGCCTTGCGCTCGGCACGGGCCTGCCCGGGCTCATGGACGTGCCGGCATGAGCATCGGACTGATCGGCCGGAAGGTCGGCATGACCCAGGTCTTCGCTGCGGACGGGACGATGGTCGCCGTGTCCGTGCTCGAGGTCGCCCCCAACACCGTGACCCGCCTCCGGACGTCCGAGCGCGACGGCTACACGGCCGTCCAACTCGGGACCGACGTGAAGAAGAAGCTCACCAAGCCCGAGGCCGGCCAGCTGAAGGGCCTGCCGAGCGTGGCGACCATTCGCGAGTTCCGGCTCGACGACCTCGGCGGCTACGAGGTCGGCCAGACGATCGCCATCGGTGACCTCTTCGCCGCGGGCGACCTCGTCGACGTGACGGGGGTCTCGAAGGGCAAGGGGTTCGCCGGCCACATCAAGCGCCACAACTTCCATCGAGGGCCCACGACCCACGGCTCCGACCATCATCGGGAGCCCGGCTCGATCGGTCCCGGCACCACGCCGGGGCGGGTCTACAAGGGCGTCAAGATGGCCGGCCACATGGGCGACGCCCAGGCCACGACCAAGAAGGTCACGGTCGTCCAGGCCGACGCAGACCGCAACCTGCTCCTGCTCAAGGGCAGCCTGCCGGGCGCCCGGGGCAGCCTGATCCTCGTGAAGAAGGCCTGACATGCCGCAGACCACCCTCTACGACAAGACCGGCGCCAACGTCGGCAGCGTCGAGCTCAACGACGAGCTCTTCGCGGCCCCCGTGAACGTGGCCGTCCTGCACCAGGTCGTCACGGCCCAGCTGGCCGGACGCCGCCTCGGGACCAGCGATACGAAGACACGGGGCGAGGTCCGCGGCGGCGGCGCCAAGCCCTATCGCCAGAAAGGCACCGGGCGCGCCCGCCAGGGCTCCAAGACCGCTCCCCACTACCGGGGCGGCGGGGCCGTCTTCGGGCCGCATCCTCGCTCCTACGAGCAGCGCCTGCCGCGCAAGATGCGCCGCCTGGCCCTCCGCGGCGCGCTCACGGCCAAGCTCGGCGACGCGGCGATCCGCATCGTGGACACCTTCGCCCTCGAGCGGATCAAGACCAGCGACTTCGCCGGCATCCTGGCCGCCCTCAACGCGACCGGCCGGATCCTCGTGGTCGCCCCCGGCGGCGACGAGCAGCTGAAGCTGTCCGCCCACAACCTGCCGACGGTCGAGGTCATCCTGGCCGACTCCCTGAATGTCGTCGACCTCATCAAGGCCGACACGATCGTGATCGAGCAACCGGCCCTGGCGCGGATGGAGGAGACGTACCTGTGAGCGCCCTCACCGCGCCCGAGATCATCCTCCGGCCCGTCATCAGCGAGAAGTCGATCGACGAGTCGAGCCGCGGCAAGTACACCTTCGCGGTCCATCCCGACGCCAACAAGATCCAGATCAAGGCGGCGATCGAGGAGCTCTACAAGGCCGACAAGGTCACCGTGGCGGCGGTCAACGTGCTGACCAAGCAGCCCCAGACGAAGATGTCCGGCACCCGCCGAGGGCGGAGCAAGGGCCGTATCTCGGGCTGGCGCAAGGCGGTCGTGACCCTGGTCCCCGGTCAGAAGATCCAGTTCTTCGAGGGGGTGTAGGCATGCCGCTTCGCAGCTACAAGGCCACCTCCCCCGGGCTTCGCGGGATGACCCGCTCGACGTTCGAGGAGATCACCACCGACCAGCCCCACAAGCCGCTCCTGGAGCCGCAGACGCGCGGGTCCGGACGCAACAACGTGGGCCGGCTCACCGTCCGCCACCGCGGCGGCGGCGAGAAGACCCACTACCGCCGGATCGACTTCAAGCGCGACAAGTTCGGGATCCCGGCCCGCGTGGCGACAGTCGAGTACGACCCCAACCGCTCGGCCCGGATCGGCCTCCTCCACTACCGCGACGGCGAGAAGCGCTACATGCTGCTGCCCCACGGCGTGAAGGTCGGCGACGTCGTCGTCTCCGGTCCGGACGCCGAGGCGCGGGTCGGCAATGCCCTGCCGATCGCCAACATCCCGCTCGGCACCACGATCCACAACATCGAGCTGATCCCAGGCAAGGGCGGCCAGATCGTCCGCTCCGCCGGTACCTCGGCCCAGCTCCTGGCCAAGGAGGGCGACCTGGCCCAGGTCCGGCTGCCCTCGGGCGAGGTCCGCCGGGTCCCGATCAAGTGCATGGCCACCGTCGGCCAGGTCGGCAACCTCGACCACGAGAACCAGAACCTCGGCAAGGCCGGTCGCGCCCGCCACATGGGCCAGCGACCGGAGGTCCGAGGCGTCGTCATGAACCCACGCGACCATCCGCACGGTGGCGGCGAGGGCAAGTCCCCGACGGGGATGCCGCCCAAGACCCCGTGGGGCAAGCCGGCGATGGGCTATCGCACGCGCCGTGGCAAGACCACGTCGCGGCTCATCGTCCGCTCGCGGCACCGGAAGTAGCGGGGAGGCAGGCAGAGGATGTCCCGTTCCATCAAGAAGGGCCCGTTCGTCGAGGCTCGCCTTCTCGGTCGCATCGAGGAGATGAACAAGCGCAGCGAGAAGAAGGTCGTCAAGACCTGGTCCCGCGCGTCCGTCATCTTCCCGACCTTCATCGGCCACACCGTGGCCGTCTACAACGGCCGCAAGCACGTTCCGGTCTACGTGACCGAGAACATGGTCGGCCATCGGTTCGGCGAGTTCGCCCCGACCCGCACGTATCGCGGGCACGGCAAGCACACCGACCGATCCGTGAGCCCGAAGTAGGAGCGGCGAATCGTGCAGGTCTCCGCTACCGCCAAGTACCTCCGGGGCTCCACCCGGAAGGCCCGCCTCGTCGTCCAGGCGATCCGCGGCCGTTCCGTGGAAGAGGCCGCCGCCGTGCTCCGGTTCATGCCCCAGCACGCGGCCAAGGACGTCGCCAAGGTGCTCAAGAGCGCCACGGCGAACGCCGAGAACAACCTCAACATGGCCGCCGATGAGCTGGTCGTCCTCGACGCGCGCGCGGACGAGGGCCCCACGATCAAGCGCTGGCGACCGCGCGCCCAGGGTCGGGCCTTCCCGATCCACAAGCCGCAGACCCACATCACCGTGACCGTCGGAACCCGGGAGGCCTGAGCATGGGACACAAGGTCCACCCGTACGGCTTCCGCCTCGGGGTGACGCGCACCTGGACCGCCAAGTGGTACCAGGACAAGGAGTACACGACCCTCCTCAAGGAGGACATCACGATCCGCAAGCTCGTCGGCGAGCGGCTCGCCAACGCAAGCGTCAGCGGCCTCGAGATCGAGCGGAACTTCGGCCAGGTGACCGTCACGGTCCACACGGCCAAGCCCGGCATCGTCATCGGCAAGGGCGGCCAGAACGTCGAGATCCTGCGCCAGCAGATCGGCGCCCTGACCAAGCGCAAGGTCAAGCTGGAGATCAAGGAGATCCGCCAGCCGGAGCTCGACGCCTACCTCGTGGCCATGAACATCAGCCAGCAGCTGAGCCGCCGGATCGCCTTCAAGAAGGCCATCAAGCAGTCCATCCAGCGCTCGATGAAAGCCGGTGCCAAGGGCGTCAAGATCATGGTCTCGGGCCGCCTCGGTGGCGCCGAGATGGGTCGTCGCGAGTGGGACAAGGAAGGCCGGATCCCCCTGGGCACGCTTCGAGCGGACATCAGCTATGGCCAGGTCCACGCCCACACGACCTACGGCCGCATCGGGGTCAAGGTCTGGATCTACCGCGGCGACTTCGCCCCGGAGCGCGCGGCCGTCGCCCCCCAGGTCGTCGTCGGGCAGGGGGTCTAGACGATGCTCCTCCCGAAGCGCGTCAAGCACCGCAAGGTCATGCGCGGCCGCATGTCCGGACAGGCCAAGGGCGGCCACTTCGTGGCCTTTGGCGAGTTCGGCCTGGCGACCCTCGAGCCGGCCTGGATCACCAGCCGTCAGATCGAGGCCGCCCGGCGGGCAATGACCCGATCCGTCAAGCGCGGCGGCAAGATCTGGATCCGCGTCTTCCCCGACAAGCCGGTCACCAAGAAGCCGGCCGAGACCCGGATGGGCTCGGGCAAGGGCGCCCCGGACCACTGGGTCGCCGTCGTCAAGCCCGGCCGGATCCTCTTCGAGATGGCCGGCGTCCCCCGCGAGGAGGCGACCGAGGCGATGCGCCTCGCCAGTCACAAGCTGCCGGTGGCGACCCGCGTCGTCGTCAAGGAATCCGCGGCGGCCCAGGAGAGCGGCAATGACTGACCTCGGCAAGTTCCGCGAGATGTCGGACACCGAGCTCGAACAGGCCCTTCGCGAGGCGAAGCAGGACCTCTGGAGCGCCCGGTTCGCCCTGTCGACCCGGCAACTGAATGACACGAGCACGATCCCGCAGACCCGCCACCGGATCGCCCGGATCATGACGGTCCAGCGCGAGCGGCTCACCCCGCGGGCGGCCCAGGCCGGCCGGAAGTCGGCGTGAAGGACTCATCGATGACAGCAGCCACCAGCCCAGAGCGGGGCGTCCGCAAGACCAAGACCGGTCGCGTCGTCAGCGACAAGATGGACAAGACGATCGTCGTGTCCGTCGAGCGCCTGGCCCGCCACCGCCTCTATAAGCGCGTCATCCGCCTGACCACGAAGTTCAAGGCCCACGACGAGGGGAACACGGCCCAGATCGGCGACACGGTCCTCATCGAGGAGTCGCGCCCTCTCTCGGCGACGAAGCGCTGGCGCCTCGTCCGCGTCCTTGCCCGGGCTGGCGAACACGGCTCCGTCAGCGAGCTGGTCGAGGAGGAGGCGTCCGTCTCCGAGGCGATCCACGGTGCCGCGCACCCGGGTCGCCACCATGACGCGCCGGCCGAGGACGCGGCACGGGCCGCCGATGCCGACGTACCGGCAGGGGAGGACGCGTGATCCAGCCGCAGTCCCGCCTCAAGGTCGCCGACAACACGGGTGCCCGGACGATCCAGTGCATCCGGGTCATGGGCCGCTCGCTCAAGACGACGGCCGGCGTGGGTGACGTGATCATCGCCAGCGTCAAGCAGGCGATCCCCAACGCGGCCGTGAAGAAGGGCGACGTGGTCCGGGCCGTGGTCGTCCGGACAGCCAAGGAATACGGCCGCCCCGATGGCAGCTACATCCGCTTCGACGAGAACGCGGCCGTCCTCATCAACAACCAGGGCAATCCCCGCGGGACCCGGATCTTCGGACCGGTCGCCCGTGAGCTGCGAGACCGCAACTACATGAAGATCGTCTCCCTCGCCCCGG
>JACQEH010000274.1 GCA_016200675.1 Chloroflexota bacterium
AGAAGCCCTGGTGGATCAGCGGCCAGCCGTAGATCGGGAAGAGGAACGGCTCCAGGCGCACGAGGTGGGGGGCCAGTCGGACCAGGCGCGCCCGCTCGTCGAGGGCCTCGGCAACGAGGCCGAAGTGGAGCTGCTCCAGGTAGCGGAGGCCGCCGTGGATCAGGCGCGAGCTGCGGCTCGATGTCCCGGCCGCGATGTCGGTCTGCTCGATGAGCGCGGCCCGGAGGCCGCGGCTGGCGGCGTCGAGGAGGGCCCCGGCGCCGACCACGCCGCCCCCCACGATGAGGACGTCGAACGTCTCTGACCGGAGGGTCCCGAGGGCGTCCGCCCGCTGGCGGACTGCCGGCGGCACCGCCGGGTCGACTCCTTCGGGCAGGGCGGGCGAGGCGATCACCTCACGACTCCGGCGGCCGGCGCGATGCAATCCGCCACAGGACGAAGGCGGTCCCGGCGACCAGGACGACGATCGCGATCGGAAGGTGGAAGAAGGCCCGCTGGGCAGCGGGCGGGAGGAAGCCGGTCAGGATGGCGGCCCCGAGCACCGCGACGACCGCGGCCGCCGCGACGAGGAGGACCTCGCGAACGCCGGGCTGGGCCCGCTCAGCCACGATCGGCCTCGGGAGGGATGCCGATCGGGGCGACCAGGACCTTGCCCGCCAGGGCCGCGCCGCGCCGGGTCAGGAATCCCGTCTTCGGTCGATGGAAGGTCACGGTCAGGTCGGCCTGTACGACCGGGTCGGAGGGATCGCCTGACGAGACGTCGACGGCCGTGGGAGTGTCAACGGCGACGATCGGCACGCCGTGGACGCGGGCCTTGGCGATGAGCTCCACCGCCCCCCGGATCGGCTCGCGCAAAACGCCGCTGACGCCGGTTCCGAGGAGGGCGTCGACGACGACCGCCGCCCGGTCGACGTCGGCGGCGAGGATCACCAGCTCCCGGGCCGTCACCACGTGAACACGCGTCACGCGTGACTCGGCGGCGAGCCGGTCCCAGTTGCGGACGGCGTTCGGCGTCGCCGGCCTGGACTCCGTGGCGACGAGCGCCACGATGACGTCGATGCCGGCCTGGGCCAGATGGCGGGCGGCGACGAACCCGTCACCGCCGTTGTTGCCGGGCCCGCACAGGACCAGGATCGGACCCTTGCCGAGCCGGCCGGTATCGTCGGCGAGGGCCCGGATCGCCGCGGCGACGGCCGTGCCGGCATGCTCCATGAGCCGCTCCCCGGGGACGCCGAACGCCTGGGCGCGAATATCTGCACCGGTCATGGCCTCGGCCCCGATCGCGCTCCGGGCGGCAGTCGCGGCCCAGTGGCGGCGCAGGCCGCGAAGGTCGAGCGTGAAGAGCGTCGGGTCGTCGGCCGGCAGCGGGGCGTCGTCGCGGGTCGGGAGGGTGGCTGCGGGCTTCACGGCTGGTCAAGCGTAGCCGAGCGTCAGGCGATCGGCAGCCGGGCCAGCGCGAGGTCGGTGGGGTGTCGCTCGGCCAGGCCTTCCCGGGCGAGCACCTCGACGGTCGACGCAATGGACGCAGCGTCGTGGCTGCCGAGCCGCGCCGGAAGTTTCGCCCAGGTCCCGTCCGGGGCGTCCCGGAGAATGTCGAGGAGGCGGCCGCGCAGCCAGCGGCTCGTGGTCTCGAACGGCGCCGGGCGTTCACGGGCGGACCTCGCCGTGCGCCGTGCCGGGCCTTCGCGGGCAGCCCTCGCGGAACGCCGTGCCGGGCAATCGCGGGCAGCCCTCGCGGAGTGCCGTGCCGGCTGATCGGGCGACGGCGAGGCCGTCTGCCCACCCGCTCGATCGAGCGCGAAGCGGCAGGCCACGCGGGCTGGGCAGGCCGCGCAGCGCGGCAGCCGCGGCCCGCAGAAGGTGGCCCCGATGTCCATCAAGGCATGCGTCCACGTCCCGGGACGGTCGGCCGGGACGCTGGCATCGGCGACGGCCTGCAGCTCGGCCGGCGACAACGAGCCGAGATCGCCGCCGATGGCCCTGGAGAGGACCCTCCGGACGTTCACGTCCACGGCGCCGACCCGCCGCCCGAAGGCGAGCGCGGCCACCGCACGTGCCGTATAGGGCCCGACGCCAGGGAGGCGGAGGAGGGCGGCGAGGTCCTTCGGCACCCGACCGCCGTGGTCGCGGACGATCGCGATCGCGGCCGCTCGCAGCGCGAGGGCACGGCGGTTGTAGCCGAGCCCGCGCCAGGCTCGCAGGACGTCAGCCGGGGTTGCCGCCGCGAGCGCCTGGACGGTCGGGAACTCGGCGAGGAACCGGGCCCAGTAGTCCGCGGCTCGGGCGGCCTGGGTCTGCTGAGCCATCGCCTCGGAGACGAGGATCGCCCATGGATCGGTGGTCCCGCGGAAGGCCAGCGGGCGCCCCTCAGCGGTGTACCAATCAAGGATCGCAGCGCGGAGCTCCGGCGAGGCGGCGCGGGGGCCGGCGGCGGAACACGGGCCGGCGGCGGAACGTGGGCCGGCGGCGGAACGCGACACGGCTGGGGTGGGCACCGCCGTACGATACCGGCCATGCGATTCGGGGCCGCGTACTGGATCCAACGCACCGACTGGCCTGCGCTCCGGGACGCCTGCCTGGCCGCCGAGGCGGCGGGCTTCGACACCCTCTGGCTGGACGACCACCTCCTGACCGACGAGGGCGACTGGACGGACCCGAAGCTCGAGGGCTGGGCAAGCCTTGCAGCGCTCGCGCCCCTGACGACCCGCGCAGACCTTGGGCTCATGGTCTCTGCCAACACTTTCCGGAACCCCGGCCTCACGGTGAAGCTGGCCACGACCCTCGACCACCTGTCGGGCGGCCGGGCGGTCCTGGGAATCGGGGGTGGCTGGTTCGAGCGCGAGCACGACGCCTTCGGGATCGACTTCGGGGCCGGCTTCGGCGATCGCCTCGATCGTCTCGACGAAGCCGTGATGCTGATCCGCCGCCTTCTCGACGGCGAGCGCTTCTCCCACGAAGGCCGGTTCTACGCCGTCCACGACGCCCTCTGCGAGCCGCGGCCGATCAGGCAGCCCCTGCCGATCCTGATCGGCGGCTCGGGACGCCAGAAGACCCTCCGAACCACGGCCCGCTACGCCGATCGCTGGAACGGCTACGGCACGCCCGAGCGCATCGCCGAGACATCTGCGGTCCTCGCCGAGCGCTGTGCGGAGGTCGGGCGGCCGTTCGAGGCGATCAGCCGGACCGTGACGACGGAGGTCGTCATCCGCGACACCGGGGAGGCCGCTTTGGCGGCTTTCGCCGAGGTCGAGGACATCCACGGGCTGCGGGGCCGGGTGGGGTCGGACGGCTCGCCGAGGGGCCTCGGCGCCGGTGGCACTCCGGAGGCCGTCGCCGCCTTCCTGCGGCCCTACGCGGACCTGGGGATCGAGGAGATCGTGCTGACCTTCCGGACGCCGTTCGACCTGGAGACCATCCGCCGCGTCCCCGAAGTCCGGGCGCTCCTGGCATGAACCCGGCGACGGGTCGCCTCGGGGTGGCGGTCGCGGGCACCGGATTCGTCGGTCCCTTCCACGTCGACGCCGTTCGCCGCGGTGGATTCGCCGACGTCCTGGCCATCGTCGGCTCCGATCCCGAGCGGACCGCCGCCGCGGCCGCGGCCCTCGGGGTCCAGCGCGCCTCCACGGACCTGACGGCCGTGCTGGGCGATCCGGCCATAGATGTCGTCCACGTCTGCACGCCAAACCGGACCCATGTCGAGATCGCCACCGCCGCGCTCGAGGCGGGCAAGCACGTCGTCGTGGAGAAGCCGGTCGCGCTCGATCTCGGGACTGCGCAAGATCTGGCCTCGCTCGCCCGTCGGCTCGGGCTCCATGCTGCCGTGGCCTACACCTATCGCGGCTACCCGATGGTCCGGCGAGCGCGCGCCCTCGTCGCCGCAGGCGAGCTCGGCGAGCTGCGGCTCGTGCACGGCGCCTACATCCAGGACTGGCTGGCCGACCCGGCCGACTACAACTGGCGCGTCGACGTCGAGGCATCGGGGGCGTCGCGGGCCGTGGCCGACATCGGCTCCCACTGGTTCGACACGGCGGAGTTCGTCAGCGGGCTCCGGGTCGAGGCCGTCCTTGCCGATCTCGCCACGTTCATTCCGGTCCGCCACCGGCCGACGGGCGCGGCTGTCGCCTTCGGGACGAGCACGGGTCCGAGCGAGCCCGTCGAGATCCGCTCCGAGGACGCCGCGACGATCCTGGTGCGCTTCCGCGGCGGCGCGCGGGGAACGTGCATCGTCAGCCAGGTCAGCCCGGGCCGGAAGAATGCCTTCTCGCTGGAGGTCGCGGGCGCGCGCTGGTCCTTGAACTGGGCGCAAGAGGATCCCGAGCACCTCTGGGTCCGGGATCGGGAGGAGGCACGGCTCCTGACCCGCGGCCTCGCCGACGCCCCACCCGACGCCGTGCGCGGCGTCCCGACGCTCCCCGCAGGCCACCCAGAAGGCTGGGCCGAGGCGCTCCGGGACCTCCTCCGGCCGTTCTACGCGGCGATCGTCGCCGGGGAGCCGCCGCCGCACGAACAACCCGCCAGCGGCACCTCTTGGGAGCCGGCCCCCTACCCCACCCTCGACGACGGGGCGCGCGGCATCGGCTTCGTCGAGGCGGTTCTCGAGAGCGCCCGCACGGAGCGTTGGACGCCCGTCGAGCGCCAGCAGGAAGGCGTCTCCGAGGGCGTTCCTGCCTGACGGGCTCGGAATCGTGCTCGGGAGCGGCGAGGCGTCCGCCTCAGCGTCGATCCAGCACGAAAATGTGCCTGGGGCGCGCGGATACGTGTCAGGAGAGGCGGAACCCGCCTCCGACGGCGCCGGCATCGAGCCGTGGAGCAGGAAACGGCGCCTGTGAGTCAGGGCCGCCGCGAACCGGGCGCCGCGAACGGCCGCCTGCCGCGAACCGGGCGCTCCGAGGTGGCGTGCCGGAAGCGTCACGAGGGCGTTCCTGCCTGACAGGCTCGGAATCGTGCTCGGGACCGGCGAGGCGTCCGCCTCAGCGTCGATCCAGCACGAAA
>JACQEH010000275.1 GCA_016200675.1 Chloroflexota bacterium
GACGAAGGCCACCCCGAGGGCCGCACCGAAGGTCTCGCCGCTCTGGTCGATGGTGTGGATGAGGGCGAAGAGAATCGCCGAGCGGAGGATGGCCGACCGGGCGCCCCGCGTCCGTCGCCAGGCGGTGAGGGTGAAGCCGCGGAAGAAGAGCTCCTCGTAGAGGGGGGCGATGAGGGCGCCGCTGAGAAGGTTCAGGACGAGGCCGCTCGCGGTGCCGCTCGGCGGCAGCGGCGCGGCGGGCTCCTGGTGGACGACCTGGACGAGCAGTTGGAGGGTCAGACCGGTCACGAGGATCACGGGTGCCGCGAAGAGGGCGCCCCAGGCCAGATCTCGCAGCACCGTCCCGTCAGGCCGCCGGACGCCCATCTCCCCCCAGGAGAGGGCCTCCGACCCGACCACCATGAGACGCAGGATCCCGACCACGACGAGGCCCTGGATGACCACCGCCAGGAGGGCCAGGCTCGGTCCTTCGAGGACGACACCGGCCAGCTGCAGCGGGGTCGCCACGACGACCGTCGCCAGGTACCAGCCGGCGACCACCGCCAGGAAGGTCACGATCGGCGAGGGACCGGCGTAGGCGAGCCCGGCGTGCCGCCGCTCGA
Organism: Chloroflexota bacterium; assembly: GCA_016200675.1. GTDB lineage: Bacteria > Chloroflexota > Limnocylindria > Limnocylindrales > CSP1-4 > UBA5189. The sequence continues at coordinate 603 of JACQEH010000275.1, forward strand.
CCGCCTGTGATCCTCCGAGGAGGACGAGCCCGACCAGGACCACGGCGAGGCCGCCGACGAAGAGGAGCGCCCCGGCCAGGGTGGCGCCGCTCAGGAGGCCGACGAAGGCCGCGGAACCGCCGACGAGGGCGGCCAGCCAGCCGGCGACGAAGAGGCCCGGGGCCTGGCGGCCCTCCATCGTGAAGCGGAAGAGGCCGAGGACCGCCGGTGCCGCGGCGCCCTGCCCGTCTCCGCCCGCGCCGTCGGGCGCCGGCGGCGGCTCGCTCAAGATTCGGTCAGGGAGTCGATCGAGCGGCTGGCCGCGGCGGGTCGGGCCGAGCCGGCGGGGCGGGCGCCCGGAGCTCGAACAGCCGGCCGTGCTGCTGGTCCTGGCTCACCCGCCGAGCGCGCTTCCCGGATCGGCGCCGCCACGGTCGGGCTGGAGCTCGGCGAGACGTCGGCACGCTCGAAGTCGCGGCCGCACCAGGCGCACAGGGACCAGTCGAGGCCAACGAGCTTGGCGCAGTTCGGGCAGACCCGGTTCAGCCGCATCCGGCAGGTCGGGCAGATGATCCAGTCGGCATGGACCCGGCGGTCGCAGGAGGGGCAGTGCCGGATCGTCTCGATCTCGGCGAGCATCGCCTCCTCGGCCAGGTTCCGCTCGTAGATCTCGCCGATCCGCTCCTGGGGCCGGACGATCCGGTAGGCGAAGATCGCAAGGGGGAAGAGGAGCGGGGTGAAGACGATGATGAGGGCCGCCGCGAAGTACGGCGCGACCGGATTCTCGGTTCGGAGCTGCATGTCCCGGAAGGCCCAGTAGGCCGCAGCCAGCCAGAGCACCACCCAGTAGATGGCCACGATCTGGAAGCCGAGCTTGATGACCGGGTTGTCGAAGACAGAGCCGACCGCGCTGCCGATGGTGTCGAGGATCGCTTGCATCCGCGGAGCGCGCGCCTCCTGAGATCGGTGCCGGAGTGGTCCGGCCGCCACGACCGGGGCAGTGTAGCAGGGGGTTCCGCGAGGCCCCGAGCACCTCCCGGGTGGCCGGATCGGTCACCAGCTCGCGCGTTCCCGGCCCTCCGACGGCGCGCGGCGCCGGATCGTGACGTCAGCCCGGCTGGGCGGCCGCGTTCCGCGGGGCGACGGCCACGATGCCACCGACGATCAGGACGGTGGCCGCGGCGGCTCCGACGATCGCACCGAAGGCCGCGTCGCCGAAGTCGCCGGCCACGATCGGCCAGACGATCCCGAGCTGGAGGGCGCCTCCGACCAGGCCGAGCACGCCGGAGCGAACCCAGGGTGCCACCCCGTTCGGAAGGATTCCCAGGACGGCCGTCACGGCCAAAAGCCCGAGGATCGGCAGGCGGGACGCGGAGGCGAGCCCCCAGCTCGTGTCGTAGCTCACCGTCCCCGAGATCCACGGCAGGAGGAAGCTGATCGCGGCGCCACCGCTGCCGACCGCCACCAGCCACTCGGCGAGGGTGTCCGGGGCATCGAAGGGCAGGTCGGCAAGGAGCGAGGGGCGGCCCGCCCGGACGGCCACCGGCGTCGCCGGCGCCGGAGCCGGCTGGCTCGGAACCCAGGAGGACTCCGGCGTCGGGGGCGGCGCCCCGACAGCGGGCGAGGCCGCCAGCGGCATCTGCGCGACGGGGGGCGGCGGCGGCTCGGGTCGGTGGATGGACGAGGGCGGCAGGTAGGCGCCCGGGATGAGGCCGGCGGGAACCGCTGCTCCCGGGGCCACGCCAGCCGGGGCCACGCCGGCCGCGGCGATGCCGCCCGTGCCCGTGGCCGTCGGCCCCGGATCGAGCGCGTCACCGGAGGCGGCGGCGGCCGGCTCGACGATGGGGGCGGCGGCCGGCTCAGGCGCGGGCTGGGCGGCAGATTCGAATTCGGGTACGGGCGCCGGACGAGGCGCCGTCGCGCCGGCCGCCGCGCCGGCCGTCGCGCCTGTCACCTGGGCGCTTGTCACCGGCGCACCGCAGCTCGCGCACGAGAGTCGATCGGCCGGCACGGGCCGCCCGCACGAGATACACGGAACGGATCCAGCCGCCATCAGCGATCCCCCTGGTCGGCCCGCAACCCGGGCGAGGCCTGAAGGGTGCCAGATGGATCGGCGCGCGGGAAGCCCCCGCGAGGTCAGGCCCCGCCGGGCTCGATCGTCCGGGGTGCCATGGCCTGCCCGACCGCGAGGGTCCAGGCGGTCGTCCGCCAGGCCGTCGCCAGCGAGAGCAGCCAGGCCGCGGCAAAGAAGGCAACCGACAGCAGGATGAAGCCGGCGACCAGGCCACCGAAGGGCACGCCGCCGAGGACGCCGGCCTCGACCGCGTCGAAGGCGACGCCGAGGATCACAGAGCCCAGGGCGGCGGCGCCGATGACGGCCGCGTCGGTGAGCAGGAGCACGGCCAGGCCCGTCGGCCGGACGAGGCTCCGCGCCGCCAGGACGAGCTACCGGGGCAGGCCCGCTCCCCCGGCGAGATGCCGTGCCGCAAGCCCGCCGACGGCCTCGCCCTGCAGCCAGGTCCCGGCGAGGGCGACCACCACCCAGGGCACGCGCAGCACGACGCGAACCGGAACGGACAGCGTCGGGTCGCCGGGATGGATCAGCTCCTGGTAGGCGGCATCGACGAGCGGGGCGGCACCGAGGGCGACAGCGGCAGCCGTCGGAAGGTGCGCGACCAGCCGGGCGACCAGGACCCTCCCGGGGCCGGGGCCGCCGGGACGACGATCGTCCACGTCGGAGCCGGCGCGACGGTCGGGAACGCCGAGGCTGCCGAGGTCGTCGAGATCGTCGCGGCCGAGCTCGTCGAAGGCGAGGGCCTCCCGGATCAGGGCCAGGTCGATCGCCGCGCCGGCGAGGCCGCCCAGGACGAGCCACCCGACGACGGCCGCCGCGGCGGACCCCACGAGCACGAGGAACCCCGGCGAGACGCCGCCGAAGACGAAGCCCACGAGGGTCGGGCCGAAGAGATTGGCCATGGCGGCGGTCGTCGGGGCCTGGACGGTGGGTGCGAGGAGGAGGAGCGCGCCGCCCCGGACGAGGAACGCGGCAAGGGCCAGGACCAGCCAGCGCGGGTGCTCCAGGACGGCCAGCGCCGAGCCGACCACGATGCCGCTCACCGACACGCGTGATCCGGGGACGACGAGGTCAGCGACTCGGGGCGGGCGACGGGCCGGCCAGGACGTCCAGCCTGCCGAGCGCCTGCCGGACGAGGTCGATCTCGCGGCCGTAGGTCGCGAAGTCCCCGTTCCGGAGCGCGGCCTGGGCGGCCTCGAAGTGGGCGTTGGCGTAGGCGATCAGCCCGGCGACATCGGTCGGGAATCCCGGGCCGAGCGTGGGTGCGGGCGTGCCGCCGGGCGTGGGCGTCGGGGTCGCCCCGGGACCCGGCGTCGGGCTCGGGCCCGGACCCGCGCCGTTGACGATCAGGTTGAGGGCGTCCTTGAGGGTCGGACCCCAGACGACCGAGGTCGGTGAGGCGACCACGATCCGCTGGAACTCGGGGAACGACGACGACGTGGACTGGAGGTAGACCGGCTGGAGATACATGAGGGTGTTCCCGACCGGCACGACGATGAGGTTGCCGCGCACGACCTTGCTGCCCGACTGGTTCCAGAGCGTGATCTGGGCCGAGATGGTCGGATCCTGGTCGATCCGGGCCTCGATCTGGGCCGGCCCGAAGATCGAGGTGTCGCTCGGGAAGCGGTAGACCCGGACGCCGCCGTAGTTGGCGGGATCGTTCCTGGCCGCCACCCAGCCGATCATGTTCGGACGCCCGACCGGGACCATCGGCTGGAGGAGGAGGAATTCCGGGTTCGCCTCGCCGGGCATGCGCATGACCACGTAGTAGGCCTCCGACGGGAGGCTCTGCTGGTTGGTCTTGCCCGCCGGCACGGTCCAGCGGTCCTCATTGCGGAAGAAGGTGTCGGTGTTGGTGACGTGGTAGCGGCCGTACATGCTGGTCTGGATGTTGAAGAGGTCCTCGGGCACGCGGAGGTGCGGCCGGAGGTCGGCCGGCAGGTCGGCCAAGGGCTTGAAGAGCTTCGGAAAGACGCCGCTCCAGGCTTTGACAATGGGATCGCTTGGGTCGGCGACGTAGAAGGACATCGTGCCGTCGTAGGCGTCCATGACGATCTTGACGCTGTTGCGGATGTAGTTGATGTCCTTTGGCGCCAGGCCCGACGAGACGAGGTCGCCAGGGTTGAAGGGCTGCGCATTCGGGAAGCGATCGGACGTCGTGAAGGCGTCCTGGATGTAGACGAGGCGGCCGTCCGCGTTGACCACGACGTAGGGGTCCTTGTCGTACTGCAGGAACGGCGCGATCAGCTGCAGCCGCTCCTGGAGAGCGCGATTCATGAGGAGCTGGCTGTCGACGGTCACCTGGTCACTGATCAGGAGGTTCAGGTCCCGGAAGCGGAGGGCGTAGAGGAGGCGCGAGAAGGTTGTATCGAGGGGAATGCCGGTCCTGGCGGTCCAGCGCGTCTGGGCCCCGCCGGCGGTTCCGGCCGTGCCGTCGCCCTGCGGGTAGTCGAGCTCATCCTGGCGCGCCCCGACCACGACGTAGTCAGAAACCGCCTCCCCGAAGTAGATCCGCGGCTCCGTGACCGTCGGCGCTCCGCCGCTCGAGACCGGCGGCAGGTTCTTGACCAGCAGGAGCGGCTGGCCCTCGGCCGTGACCTCGTTGACCGGGACCATCGCGATGCCGATGCCGTGGGTGTAGATGATCCGCTGGTTGACCCAGCTGTCGCCGATGTCGCTGGCCCCCGGCTTGAGCTCGCGCGCCGAGAGCATCACCTGGCGCTCCTGGTCGTTGAGCGTGTAGCGGTCGGTGTCGACGTCACGGAAGTCGTAGTAGCGTCGAACCGTCTGGAGCTGGCCCAGGGTGTCGCCGAGCGGCCGGTAGTCCCACAGGCGGGCGTTGGCGAAGGTCGCCGATTCGGCGTCGATGGCGGCCTGGGTGAGGGGCGCCGAACCGTCGTACTGGCGCTCCTCCCACGACCCGAGCCCGAAGGCCAGGCGGGTCATCGAGATGTTGTTGGCGATGTACGGCTGCTCGACGAGGTACTGGTTGGGGGTCACCGAGAGGCGCTGGATGACCTCGGGATACAGGCGCCCCACGAACAGCGACGCCAGGAACCAGGCCGCCACCGTCACGCCCAGGGGCCAGGTCCAGCGGGTGAACGCGCCGCCGACGAGGAAGGCCGCGGCAAAGGCCGACAGGACCGTCAGGAGGTCGAAGGCGAAGAACTGGGCGTGCTGGTCCGTGTACGCCACGCCCGCCGCCACGCCACGGGCCGAGTAGACGAGCTCGTACTTGTCGAGCTGGTAGCCGAAGGCGATGGACAGGAGGAAGAGGCCGGCAAGGACCCCCAGGTGAACGCGGACGCGCGACGGCACCGTCAGGCCGGATCGGGCGGCGCCGGCGAGATAGCGGAGCCCGGCAATCACGAGTCCCCCCAGGACGAGGGCGTTGAAGATCGCCTGGAGCGCCCGGAGGAACGGCAGCTCGAAGAGGAAGAACGAGATGTTCCTGCCGAAGATCGGGTCGACGCTCGGGCTGCCCACCGGGGCCTGGAACGGCACCCGGTTGATCCACAGGAGGACCGTCTCCCACGACGACGCGGCGATCCCGCCGACGACGAGGGCGGCAAGGACCGACAGACCGGCCAGGACGGCGGTTGCGGCGGGGGTCAGGTCGGGGACCTGGATGGGCTCGGCATTGACGATGACCGGCCGGCCCATGCCGGCCCGCTCGCGCGGGTCTCCGGCGCTGATCCCGACCTGGCCGAGCTGCTCGAAGAGGTCGCGGAAGGTGCCGGGCGTCCCCTCGCCGGGTGGCGCGAGGCGGTTGGCGATCCAGAGGTTGGCCAACAGGACCAGGAGCGTGACCCCCGTGCCGGCGGCGAAGAGGCCGATGTTCGCCCCGACTCGCGTCCAGAAGACGCTGTCGAAGCCGACGCTCTTGAACCAGATCGCGTCGGTCCAGAACTCGATGCCGCCGCTCCCGAAGAGGAGCAGGACCAACCCGATCGCGGCCAGAACCACGAACCGCCGGCTCGGCGCACCTCCCCCCGAGGCGCGCGCCCGGCGGGCCCCCGACGTCGGGCGTCCCGGCCCCCGACCGCTCGGGCCGAAGGCGCCGCGGAACGGGTCTTCTGGATCGTCCATGCTCGCGGAGTCTACGCCACGATCGGCCGCAGGCCCTGAGCCGCCCCGCCCGGCCGCGCCGCCCGGGCGCCGGCCCGGCAGCTCAATGGCGGACCAGACCCTCGACTGCCCGCCGGAAGGCCGTCTGGACCTCGAGGGCGAGGGCATTCGGCCGGATGGTGGCCAGCCGCGTCGGCTCCCAGCGGAAGCCCGCCCGGATGGCGACCGGGCAGCGCCATGGACGGTCCGGCGGGTCCGGCGGGACGAGCGCTCCGAGGCGGATCGAGAGGCGACCCCCCTCCTCGAGGATGAGGCCGGACAGCCCGCCCGCGAAGGACGGCCCGAGCCGGGCGAGGGGCGGCTCGGGTGGCGGGCCGGCGGCCGGCGCGAGCTCCCGGAAGCTGATGACCCCGGTCTCGTCGTGGACCCAGAGGATGGCGAGCCACCAGCCGTCGGGGCCGTCGGACGGCCGGCTCATGCCGACGTGGAGGACGCGGTCGCCCAGCCGCAGCTCCTGCTCGCGAAGGTAGGACGGGCCGGGCGGGGGCAGGCGTTCGGGCACGTCGGGAGCATAGCCGTCGGTTGGGCGGCCCCTTGGCGACGCGTCGGGCTGCGCCGACCACCGCGACGGCTCCGCCGCCGCTTGTCGCGTCGCTTACGCCCATTGCCGCGTCGCTTATGCCCGTTGCCGCATCGACTTCGCCACTTCGCCGCTTCGCCGCCTGGGTCTCGATGACAACCTGTCATGGAAGCAGTTTCGGGGAATCTCCCGGACTGGCTGCTGGCGCGACTCGGCGCGCATCAGATGACCGGGAGGCATTGCAGCCAGCCTGGAGGTGTGCCGGGTGAACGGAGACGACGCGTTGGCACGTTCTTCATGCCCACCAGTCAAGGGAGATCCCAGAAGACGAAGGTCCTCAGGGCTGAGCACGCGGGTTGCGGCACCCCTCGAGGCACTCCGCGGCTGCCGACCCGTCGTGCTGCCATGACCCGCAGCCCGATGGCCCCGCGGTTCGGTCAGCCAGCGCTCTCGCTGCCCTCCGGCGGCAGATCGGAAGTCGCGGCGGCCACCGCGGACTCATCGGTCGTTGTCGGTACGTCGCCGCCCACGTCGGTGGCTGGCGGAGACGCGTCCACCGAATCGTGATCCGCGGCGTCGGGTGCGGCGGTCGCCCCATGGGCCTCGGCGATCTCCGCGGCGACCTCGGCCTGACGAGCCTGCGCCTCGGCCTCGAGGGCGGCCATCTCGAGGCGGATCATCTCGCGCCGAACGGCTTCGTCGGGCAGGGCGATGCTGCCCGCGGCTTCGGGGGCGGGTCCGGCCTCGTACTCGCCGGAGAGCCAGCCGATCAGTCCCCGCCCGCGCTGGGCCGGGGCCCGTGCCTTGAGGATGGCCTCATGGTCGACCCGGGTGACTCCCGGGACCTCCGACTCGGCGACCTCGTGGAGGGCGGCACCGCAGGATGGGCAGGTCTCCTCGGTGCCGGTCTTGAGCGGCGCGGAGCACCAGGGGCAGATCGGGGCGGAGGCCGAGTCGGGTCCGCCCCCGGACAGGTTCGGCTCGGTCATGGCTTGAACTCTAGCGCGGTGGCAGCGGGCGGGAATAGCCCCATTGTCCCCCGGTCGAGCACACGTTCGGTTCCGCGACGCACCGGCCGTCGATCTCGCCGGGCGGATGGGGCGGCCCGATGCAGCCGCCGGGCGGATGGGGCGGCCCGATGCAGCCGCCGGGCGGATGGGGCGGCCCGATGCAGCCGCCGGGCGGCCACGATCACGCGCGCGGCCGCCGCCGCGACCCTTGCCAGCCACCGGGGGAAGCGGCACGCTGGCGGGGTGACCTACTCCATCGTGGCCCGCGATCCGCGGACCGGCGAGCTCGGCGTCGCGGTCCAGTCGCGCTGGCTGGCGAGCGGGGCTGTCGTGCCCTGGGCCCGGCCCGGCGTCGGGGCAGTGGCCACCCAGTCGTTCGTCGACGTCCGCTACGGGCCGGCGGGCCTGGAGCTCCTCGCGACTGGAATGCCGCCGGAAGCCGCCCTGGCCAGGCTCCTCGGCAATGATCCCGACCCGGGGGTCCGTCAGGTCGGCATGGTCGACGGCGGCGGACGGACCGCCGTCCATACGGGGGCCGACTGCGTGGCGGCCGCCGGGCACGCGACCGGTGACGGGGTGACCGTCCAGGCGAACATGATGGAGCGGGCCACGGTCTGGCCGGCGATGCTCGAGGCCTACGAGCAGGCGGCGGGGGACCTCGCCGATCGACTCATGGCGGCGCTGCGGGCCGCGGAGGCCGAGGGGGGCGACGTGCGCGGCCGGCAGTCGGCGGGGATCCTCGTCGTCCCCGGACGCCCTGGCGCGCGCCCCTGGGACACCCGCTTCGGCGTCCGGGTCGACGATTCCGCGGCGCCGCTTGACGAGCTCGATCGCCTTCTCGCCGTTGCGCGTGCCTACGAGGCCCTGGACGAGGGGCTCGAGGCGGTCGCGGTGGGCGAGCTGGCCGCAGCCCTCGCCCTCATCGAACGAGCGGCGGCGCTTGCGCCGGATGACGATCAGGTGCGCCTGTGGCTCGCGGTCGCGGTCTTCGATTCGGGCGACGAGGACCGCGGGCGAAGCCTCTACCGATCGGCGCTCGCGGTGGAGCCCCGCGCCGGAGAGCATCTCCGGCGCTTCGCCGCGGCGGGCCAGCTGCCGGGTCGGGAGCGGCTCGTGGCGATGCTCACCGGCGAGCCGCGCCGCTGATCCCCGGGCGCGCGGCGCCCGATTCGTGCTCAGTCGCGAATCTCGCTGTACGTTCGAAGTCCGGGCCACATCGGTCCCCCGATACCCAGTGCCCATCTGGAGACTTCGATGCGCAGCATCAGATTGCTCGTCCTTCTCGGTGGCACCCTGCTGGGACTGATCGGGCCGGCATCCGAGGCCTCGGCGCGTCGCCGACCTTTCCGGGCCCCATCGTCAAGGACTGCAGCACGTTCACAGGTGCGACCCCCGGCTTCTGGGTCATTTCGAGCTCGGGCTTTCCGGGCACCCCCGCGGGTTCGAAGGTCTGGTACCTGGGCCCCGTCCTCCAGGACACCCTGTTCGTGAGCAGCAACGTCCTGCTGGACACCGGGCAGGGATCGACGGCCACCGGCTACTGCATCAACCAGGCGCGTGCGGACCTCGACCCGAGGTCGACCGGCATGTGCTCATTCTGGGACGGCACAGGCGGCCTCGTCGGTTTCCACGCGGTCGTGGACGTAAGCATCGACGCGTCGCAGGAATTTCATGGGGACGGCGTCTACTACTACCGCAGCGTCGAATCGGGCGACATGCCCCGGTTCCGCGAGGTCTGAGTGGGCCAGATCACAGCCGCCGGGCCGCCCAGGTCAGGAGGCAGCCCGTGGATCTGACGCTCCTGCGCGCAGGGCCCGTGTGGTTCGTCCAGCCGGCGGCCGCAGCGACGGATCGAGGGGCAGGTGGGCCGCTCGAGACCGCGGCGATCGAAGGGGTCCATGAGCGCCGCGGGCGTGAGCTGTTCGGCCTCTGTCGCCGGCTCGGGCTCGACGACGATGAGGCGCACGACGCCGTCCAGGAGACGTTCCTTCGAATGCTCGCGGAATCGGCTCGCGGTCTGGTCATCTTCGATCCAGAGGGCTGGGCCTTTCGCGTCGCCTATCGCCTGGCGATGGATCAGCATCGCGCTCGCCGCCATGCCCGCTCGGCGGGCGACCGCCTCTCCAAGGCCTCCACTCCCGACGAGATCGACCCTGCGGATCGGGTGGCCGTCTGGGCCGCCGTCGATCACCTTCCGCCGAGACAGCGTGCGGTCCTGTACCTCCGCTATCGAGCCGATCTCTCATATGACCGGATCAGCATGGTCATGGGCATCACGGCCAACGGCGCACGTAACGATGCGAGCGTGGCCACAGCCTCGCTCCGGCGGCGCCTGGCGGGCGAGAGCGGCTTCCAGTGAGCGGTCCGATGCGTCAGCTCGAGCGCTCCCTGCGCGAGGCCCCCGACGAGTCCGCCGATCGGCCCGAGATGATCGTCTTCGATCGTCAGGTGGTCCTGGGGCCCGGGCTTGACGCGCCCGGAACCGATCGCCTGCGGGACATCCGAATGGGAATCCGGCCTCGCCTCGGGCTCCCGGTCTCGTAGCTGCAGTGGACTCCTGAGTCCGAAGGAAGGCCAAACGCGGTCGGCCGCCGACAACAGCCTTGTACGTTTCTCCCCGATCCCACGTCTATCAGGTATTCACGTCCCCTGAAGGAGCTCGACAGATGCGTTCGATCCGAAACTTCGTGGCCGTTGCCGGAGCGGTCCTGCTGCTCGGCCTGCTGCCGGCGGCGGCCGCGGCCTCGTCTGCCAAGGGATTCCATCTCACCAAGGACTGCGACGTCCTGACCTGCGTGGTCACGTCGTCCACCTACCGCGGCATCCCTGCCGGAACCGTCATCAACTACACGGAGAACAGCGACGGCAGCCTGACGTCAGTCATCTCGACGGCCACGGGCTCGGCCACCGGACGGTGCGTCCTTGACCCCATCTTCGGGGATCCGAGCCTGCCCGGAACCTGCGTCTTCTCAACCGGCACCGGATCGTTGCGGCAGTTTCATCTGAGCGTCGACGTCAACACCGTTGACTTCGTCAGCTGGAGCTGGGATGGCACCTACTGGTTCGGCAACGGCGACTGATCGCCGATCGTCGCAGCCATGGAGCCGGGGCCATGGGCCCCGGCTCATCCATGTGCCCTACTCCCACTCGATGGTGGCGGGCGGCTTCGACGAGATGTCGTAGACGACGCGATTGACCCCCCGGACCTCGTTGACGATCCGTGACGAGATCTTGCCGAGAACGTCGTAGGGGAGCTTTGCCCAGTCGGCGGTCATGCCGTCCTCCGAGGTGACGGCCCGGATGGCGACGACGTTGGCGTAGGTCCGGTAGTCGCCCATGACGCCGACGCTCCTGACGGGCGTCAGGATGGCGAAGCTCTGCCAGACGCTGTGGTAGAGGCCCGCGGCCTTGATCTCGTCGATGACGATCCAGTCGGCGTCGCGGAGGGTGTCGAGGCGCTCGGCCGTGACCTCGCCGATGATCCGGATCGCCAGCCCCGGCCCGGGGAACGGCTGGCGCTGCACCATCGCGTCCGGCAGGCCGAGCTCGGCCCCGACCTTCCTGACCTCGTCCTTGAAGAGGTAGCGGAGCGGCTCGATGAGCTTGAAGCGCAGGTCCGCGGGCAGGCCGCCGACGTTGTGGTGGGTCTTGATCTTCTGGGCCGTCTTCGTCTCGCTGGTGGCACTCTCGATGACGTCGGGGTAGAGCGTGCCCTGGGTCAGGAAGTCGATCCGCCCGAGCTTCGTGGCCTCCTCCTCGAAGACCCGGATGAACTCATCGCCGATGATCTTCCGCTTCTGCTCGGGGTCCACGACCCCCGTCAACCGGGCGAGGAAACGCTCGCGCGCGTCGACCATCACGAGGTTCATGCCGAGGTCGCGCTCGAAGGTGACGCGCAGGAGCTCCGACTCCTTCTTGCGCATGAGGCCGTGATCGACGTAGATGCAGGTCAGGCGATCCCCCACTGCTCGATGGACGAGGGCTGCGGCAACGGCGGAGTCGACCCCGCCCGACAGGGCGCAGATGACCTTGCCGTCCGAGCCGACCGTCCGGGCGTGGACGTCGACGCGCTCCCGGATCTCGGCGACCGTCGAGTCGATGAAGTTCGCGGGCGTCCACGTCGGCCGGGCCCCGGCGATGCCCAGGACGAAGTTGCGGAGGACGTCGCGGCCGCGCGGCGTGTGGGCGACCTCGGGGTGGAATTGGATCCCGTACAGGTTGCGGCGATGGTCGACGAGGCCCGCATAGGGCGATGAGCCCGAGTGCGCCGTCGAGTGGAAGCCTTCGGGCAGCTTGGTGATCGAGTCGCCGTGGCTCATCCAGACCGGCTGCTCGCGGTCGATCCCGGCGAAGAGCGGGTCGTCGGCGGTGATCGTCACGGTCGCCGGGCCGTACTCGCGCTTCGAGGCCGAGAGGACGTCGCCGCCGAGCTCGTGGGCCATCAGCTGGGCGCCGTAGCAGATGCCGAGGACCGGCAGGCGGCCGCTCCAGACCGCGGCGTCTGGCTTCGGGGCGCCCTCGTCGTAGACCGAGTTGGGGCCGCCGGACAGGATGATGGCGGTGGCCCCGCGGCGCTCGATCTCGGCCATCGGCGTGTCGTGCGGCAGGAGCTCCGAGTAGACGTTCAGCTCCCGGACGCGCCGCGCGATCAGCTGGGCGAACTGGCTCCCGAAGTCCAGGACCACCACGGTCCCGTGGTCGGCACGGACGGGCCGGTCGTCGCCGGCCCGATCGGGGCCGGGCGCGTTGAGGGCGGTCTCGAGGTACGCCTCGACCTCGGCGTCATCCGGGGCGAGGACGCGGTGGCCGGCGTTTGCCGCCTCACCATGGACGGTCTTGCCGCGCCGTGCGGGGGCCGCCGGCTCGTCCGGGACCCCTTCGATGTTCTCGTCCGTCGACCCGGTATCCGCCGTCGTCGCCACGCTCGATGCCGCCCTCCACCCCACCGCCGACGGGCAGGTCCGCCTCGTCCGGGCAAGTGTACGGGCGGCGCCTGCCGACCGGCGAGCGAGCCGCTGGGCGCGGGCTGTCAGTCCCGGTTGCGCATCGCCTCGGCGGCCATGTCGAAGTACTGGAGGAGTCGGGCGGCGACGTGCGGCGGCGGATCCATGAACGCCACGGCGGCGCGCATGTGGACGAGCCAGCGGTCACGGGCGGCTGGGTCGATCGCGAACGGGACGTGGCGCATGTAGAGGCGCGGATGGCCGCGCTCGTCGGAGTAGGTCGTCGGGCCGCCCCAGTACTGGGCGAGGAAAAGGCTGAGGCGGTGGCGCGCGCCGGCAAGGTCCGCGTGGTCCGGGTAGATGGCGAGGAGCTCCGGATCCACCTCGACTCCCTGGTAGAAGCGATCGACGAGGCCCTCGAAGAAGGGCATCCCGCCGGCCTCCTCGAAGACGGACTTGCGGGCGGGAGCACGGTCGAGCGTCGGCTGGTAGGTCCCGACGTCGGCGGTCGTGGCCACCTCGTCGGGTCGGGCGGGGCGCACGGGAAGTTGGTCTGGCATGGCCTCCCGAGTGTACGGTCAGCGCACGGTGACGGCTCGCGGCGGCAGCAGCTCAGCCGATCGGGCGAAGCCGGAAGGCGGGTCCGCGGCCGAGGCTCTCCGCCGGCGTCCCGTAGCGGAGGATCAGCTCCCGCACCGCTGCTCCTGCCGCAAGACGATCGAGCGGCTCGGCGATCGCCGCCCAGGACCGCTGGCCGATCGTCGCCCGACACCGCGGCTCCGCCTCGAGGTTCCTGGCCCAGTCGGCGTCGGGATCGCTTGCTGCCACGAGGAGGGAGCCGTCGGGTTCCTCGATGTAGCCGACCGCGACCGCCACGATCCGGCCGCTGACGCGGCCGCTGGTCTCGATCCGGGCGACCTTCCCCCAGCCGGTCAGCTGGTCACCGATCTCGTCCGTGCTCAGCGGCCTCGCTGCTGCCAGGACTTGCCCTCGGTCGCCACCGACGGCGCGTAGACGAGCTCGACCTGCTGCATCTCGCGGATCGTCCGGGCCCCGAGCGCCGCCATCGACTGGCGCAGCGCCCCGATGAGGTTCTGCGAGCCGTCGGTCACGGTGGCCGGGCCGTTGAGGATCTTCTCGAGCGGCCCGACCGTCCCGACCCTGATCCTGGTCCCCCGCGGCAGGACCGGCGAAGGTGCGGCCATGCCCCAGTTCACGCCCCCGCCCGGCGCCTCGGAGGCGCGGGCCAGCGGCGAGCCGAGCATGACCACGTCAGCCCCCGCTGCGATCGCCTTGGCGATCTCCCCGCCCCGACGCATCCCGCCGTCGGCGACGACCGGCACGTAACGGCCGCTCCGCTCGAGGTAGGCGTCCCGGGCACCGGCGACATCGGCGATCGCCGTGACCTGGGGAATCCCGATGCCCAGGACCTCGCGGGTCGTGCAGGCGGCGCCGGGCCCGACGCCAACGAAGACGGCGGCCGCGCCCTGCTCCATCAGCAGGAACGCCGCCTCGGCGTTGGTCGTGTTGCCGACGGCCACGGGGATTGGCATGAACCGGGTGAAGTCGGCCAGCGAGAGCGGGTCGTAGCCGGTGGCGAGGTGGCGGGCGGACGAGACCTGGCTCTGGACGAGGAAGAGGTCCGCGCCGTGCTCGGCGCAGAACGGTCCCCACCGCCGCGCCGCCCCAGGCGTCGCGGCGACGGCTGCCTTCGAACCGGCGGCATGGATCTCCGCAAGGCGACGGGCGACGAGCTCGTCCTGGATCGGCGCGGCATAGGCCTCCGAGAGGACCTGCTGCACGTCGTCATCCGAGGCGGCCGCGATCCGCTGGAGGATCGCCGAAGGATCCTCGTAGCGGGTCTGGACACCCTCGAGGTTCAGGAAGGCCAGGCCGCCGAGGCGCGACAGGGCGCCGGCAAAGGCGGGATCGACGACGGCGTCCATGGCCGACGCGAGGACCGGGACGGCCAGGTCGAGGCCGCAGAAGGACTGGCCGAGGTCGACGTCGGACGGCTCGACCGTGCTTGTGCCGGGGGCCAGGGAGATGTCCTCGAAGCCGTAGGTCGGGCGAATGGCGTCGAGCTTCGAGCGGAACGCCGGCAGCGAGGTCATGGCGGGCGCGCCGCGCTGTTCGATCATCGGGGACCCTCCACCTCGCTCGGCCGGTTCGGGAAGTCTAGCAGCGAGGATGGCGAATCACGGGAGGCGATAGGCCTCGGCCTTGCCCGGATTGGCGAGCATCCACCCGACGAAGTCGATCGCCCGCTCGTAGGCCGGCCAGACGACCAGGGCCTTCGCCTCCTCGGGGGTCAGCCAGCGCAGGTCGTCGTGCTCGTCCGAGAGCGTGATGACGGCCCCGTCGCGGACGCGCGCCGCGAAGACCGCCTCGCATAGGAGCGTGTCGAGGTCGCCGGCATGGAACCAGTTGACGATGTCGGTGTCCATCAGGCCCTCGAGGTCGGATCGCCGGAGGCCCGTCTCCTCGGCGACCTCGCGGAGGGCCCCGTCGAGGATCTGCTCCCCGGCCTCGAGCTTGCCGGTCACGCACTGCCAGAGGCCGGGGTACACCCGACCGGGGGCGCGCCGGATCAGGAGGATCTCGACCTCGCCGGCACGTCCGAGGCGGTACAGCCAGCAGGCGACGAGGTCGGGACGGGCGCTCACGGCAGATCCCGCGAGAGAGTTGGCGAGGCTTCCGTCTCGCCGACCGCGAACCCGCTCGCGATCCCGTGCAGCTGCTCCAGGTGCATGAGGTCATGGACACCGGCGAAGAGCAGCCACTCGCCGCAGCGGAGACGGCCGACGATCGGGTGCTCCAGCGGGCAGGGATCCCCCTCGTGACCGGCGATCGAGCGCGCCGCCCGCTCGACGATCCGCTGGCTCGCCGCCAGGCGCCGGACGAGGGCCTCACGACCGTGCCCGCGCTCGCCCGCGACGCCCGGCACGACGGCGGGCGCATCGGCGGGGAACCGCCCGGTGGCTGCGAGTGCGCCGGCCATGGCCAGCCCCGCGCGGGCGTCGGCGTCATGACCGATGGCCTCGGCCACCGTCCAGTCCCCCTCCCCGCCCGGCGCGGCGAAGGCCACCTCGGGGAGTTCCGCGACGACGCGCGTCAGCGCGGCCGCCAGGGCGGCGAGCTCCACGGCGACGCGCTCCGCGCTTCCGGCCCCGCCTCGCCGTCGAACCTCGCGCCGGACGCTGATGAATCGCCCGGCCTCGATGCCCCGAAAGGCCGCCACGGCGTCAGGGGCATCGACCTCGAGCGCGGCGAGCCAGTCGCCCACCGGTCAGGCGCGCTCGGGCTGCGCGGGAAGCGCGTGGCCCTCGGGGCGCGCGGTGTGCGCGCGGCGCTCGGGGCGCGCGACCGCGCCGTGGCCCTCAGGGCGCTCGGGGTGCGCGACCGCGCCGTGGCGCTCGGGCTCCGCGGGCGGGTCGAGCCGCCGGTACCGCTGGATCCGGCCGCTCACGGCCGGGATTCCGCCGAGGCGCACGACTCGCACTGCCCCACGATCGTCACGTGCGAGAGGTCGACGTGGAAGCCCCGACCTCTGCGAAGCGCCCGAACGAGGCCGCCGACCTCGCTCGCCCCGAGCTCCCAGGAGCTCCCGCACGTTCCGCAGTGGAGATGCCCATGGGCCGTCCTGGGGAGGACGTGGAACTCCTCGCGACCATCGGCGCCGTGCCCATGGCGGATGAATCCCAGCTCCTCCAGGACATCGAGCGTCCGGTACACCGTGGAGGGCGTCGTCGTGGGGTCGGCGGCCCGGCAGCGCTCGACCAGCTCGGCGCCGGTGAGATGCCCGCCGATCCCGGCCAGGACCTCGATGAGGGTCCGCCGCTGGGGCGTCCAGCGCATGCCCCGGGCGCGAAGCAGGTCGGGCACGGCGTCCCAGGGCGACGAGGGGCCGATGGCGGCGGGCATGGCCCAAGCGTACCGCTGATCCGAGCCCGCCGGCCGTGCGTATCCCCCTTGTCGCGACAGGTCGGTATTGCGACGCCTTGCAACAACAGCCCGGCCGGGGTATGGTCCGGGCCGGCTCAAACCCAAGGGGGAACGCGTCCTCATGATCGCGAACGCACGGCGCCTGCTCACCACCTCCAGCGAGCTGCGCAACCGCATCCTCCGCGTCTACGCGTTCCTCTTCGCCTTCAACATCGGCGCCTGGCTGCTGGCCATCGTCGCCTCCGCGCAGTACCCGATCCTGCTGCCGACGGCCTTCCTCGCCTACACCTTCGGCCTTCGTCACGCGGTCGACGCCGACCACATCGCGGCCGTCGACAACACCACGCGGAAGCTCATGCAGGACGGCCAGCGGCCGGTCGGCGTGGGCCTCTTCTTCTCGCTCGGGCACTCCACGGTCGTCGTCGCACTCTCTGCCGTCATTGCCATCTCGGCCGGCATCGTGAGTGACATCCCGACCCTGAAAGCGGTCGGCGGGCTCATCGGGACCACCGTCTCGGCGGCCTTTCTCCTCCTGATCGGGCTGATCAACCTGGTCGTCCTCCTGGACATCTACCGGATGTTCCGGCGCGTGTCGGCGGGCGGGGAGTACGACGAGCAGACGCTGGACGACTTCCTGAACAATCGCGGCCTGTTGGCCCGCCTGTTCCGACCCATGCTCAAGGTCATCCGGAAGAGCTGGCATATGTACCCGCTCGGGTTCCTCTTCGGCCTCGGTTTCGACACGGCCAGCGAGGTCGCGCTTCTCGGGCTTGCCGCCACGTCCGGCGCCAGCGGCCTCCCGATCGGGTACATCCTCATCCTGCCCGTCCTCTTCGCGGCCGGGATGTCGCTCATCGACACGACCGACGGGATCATGATGCTGGGAGCCTACGGCTGGGCATACGTCAAGCCCATCCGAAAGCTCTACTACAACCTGAACATCACGCTGGTGTCCGTGGTCATCGCCTTCGTCATCGGCGGAATCGAGGTGATGGGCATCCTGGCCAATCAACTCGACCTGAGCGGCGGGATCTGGGACACGATCGGTGCGCTGGACTTCGGGTTCATCGGGTTCGTGATCATCGCGATCTTCGCGCTGAGCTGGGCGATTTCCACGCTGGTCTACCGCTGGAAGGGGTACGACCACCTGCCCATCGCAAGCGGAGCGGGCACCGGCGCCGCATCGGGCCAGGGAACCTGACGCCGACCCGCAAGGTCACGCCAGGGTCGGCCGAACGTCACGAGGCCTCGACCGCACCGGTCCAGGCAGTCGGCTCCGGGATGGCCTGCCTGGCAGACCGAAGACCCGCGAGATGCTGCTCGATGGCCTCATGGATGCGGCGCTCGACCTCTGCCCGGGTCCGTCCGGTCGCGACGCAGCCCGGCAGATCCGGAACGAACGCCGAGCAGGTCCGACCGGCGCGCTCGAAGACCACGCTGTACCGCCTCATGCGTATCGCTCCTCGATCACCAGCACGTCCTCGCCGAGCATGTCTGTCATGCGCACCGCGACCGGGCGTTCCGAACCGGCCGGCCGCGTCACCGCGTAGGACCCCGACACCAGGTCCTGCCGCCGCTCCGGGATGTCCGCCAGCGCGACGTTGAAGACCTCGCCGTCGTAGGCGGCGTCGATGAAGACCGAGTCGACCATCGCGCGCCAGTCGGTGATCTGCGGCGTGAGCACCCCCTCCTGCGCCGACAGCCGCTCGACGATCGAGGGCGAGATGAAGTCGTCGATCGTCACCCGCACGGCTTCGCCCTGAGCCTCGAAGCGGACGCGCGCGGACGCGGGCCGATGCTCGAAGAACTTGCCGTACTTCGGGTCCGTGCGGAGCTCGATCAGGCGAATCCTGTTGATCGGCCGGACCCGGTTGTAATCAGCGAGCCACGGCTCGCAGGCGAGCTCGCGGCCGAGCGCGAC
>JACQEH010000272.1 GCA_016200675.1 Chloroflexota bacterium
CCGAGATCGAGGCCGCCCGGGGGATGGTCTGGAAGGCGGCCTGGCTGAAGGATCGTGGCCGGGACTTCGCCCTTGCCGCCGCCGAGGCCAAGCTCTTCGCCTCGGAGGTCTCGAGCCGGGCCACCAACGCGGCCATCCAGATTCACGGCGGCTACGGCTATGTGACCGACTATCCGGTCGAGCGCTACCTGCGCGACGCGAAGCTCACCGAGATCGGGGAGGGGACCAGCCAGGTCCAGCGGCTGGTCATCGCCCGCCGGATCCTGGGAATCCGGATCGTCTGACCGGGACGGAACGCCGGCTCAGTTGACGGCGACGAGGCGGACCAGCAGGCGGTACTGGCTCTTCGCGCCGACGCACGTCTGGAGGGTCATCGACGGCCTGGGCTGAGCGGCGATCGCCCAGTCCGTCTGGTCCGGCGTCACGACCCGGATCGCGGTCAGCCGGTACTTCCGGACGCGGCCCGAGCCGTCCGCGTAGTAGGCGATCATGCCGGTCTTGAGGCGGCCCGCGACGTAGGCGTCGTGGAGCGGCTTGATCGTGCTCCAGGCGTGACCGAAGAGGTAGGTGTTGTTCGTCCCGGCGCAGCCCCAGCGATAGACGCCGGCACCGGGCGGCGTCGATCGTGTGCAGGCGAACCAGGCGACCGAATGGGAGATGCCGAGGCTCGGGATCCAGAGGCGGTTCGTCCCCGAGTAGTTCGCCGCTGGCGCCGTCGTCGGAGTCCGGGGCGCGACGATCGCGCTGGTCGTGGACACGTTCGCGACGACGGCCGCCGCAGTCACCGTTGCCGCGGACGTCGTCGGGCCCGCCGCCCTCGCCATGGACGCCTCGGCGACCGCGATCCTCGCGGCCGCCGTCGGGCTGGGCACCGCCGTCCACGCGGCCTGGCGATCCGGGCTTGCCACGACGGTCGCCGGGGCGAGGCCCGGCAGCACGGATCGACCGCTGCCCTCGGCTCCGGCCGTGAGCGGGAACGAGGCCGCGAGGACGATGGCGAGCCCGAGGGTCAGGAGGAATCGGCGGGGGCGGGCGAGGGTGGAGGGCATGCCCGGAGCCTCGACCCGGGACCCTCGTGTTGCCCTCCCCCGGTAGTCAGCCGGGCGGCCGGGACGGATGGCCTCGGACTAGGACCGGACCAATGTCAGCTCGAGGCCGGCCGCAGCGTTCGCGGTCGGGTATCCGCTGGCCGGTCCGCTGCGGTGCGGGCTCGCACCGCCGTGGTACCTCCGGCAGGCCTCGCAGCCCCGGCAGGATTCCCAGCCCGGCGCAGGATTCCTAGCCGCCGTTGCCTGCTGCCGCGACGAGGGCGGCCCGGATCGCCGACTTGAACGCCGGTGGCCACGGACCCTGGCCGGCGATGACGAACGGCCGGGCATCCACGAACTCGACGGTCGCGGGGTCGGCGGCCCAGGCCGAGACGCATGCGTCGACGTCGGCGCGTCGGCGGTCGTAGGCCGCCCCGGTGCCGAAGATGTAGATCCGGAGGCGAGCCGGCGGATCCATCCCCAGGCCGCCGGCGTCGAACCCGATGGCGGTGGGGATGAGGGTGGCGTCGCGGCAGCCTGCATCCCCCGAGGTCCAGTTGGCGATGCGCACGCCCCGATTGGTGAATTCCCCGGCCATGCTCGGGAAGCTCATCGGCGTCGGCTCTGGCGAGCCCTGGAGGATCCGGCCACAGCCCGCGATCGCAATCGTTGCGAGCAGCATCAGGAGGGCCCGCCGGATCGTTGCGTTGCGCATCGGACGAGGCTACCGGAAGCCTCGATTCGGCGCCGGACGGCCGGTTGAGTGGCCGGTCGGGGAGCCGTGGCCGCGTGCTAGCATCGGCCGGTGCCAGCCTCCGCGCCGCCCTGGCCGATCTTCGGCCGGGACGTCCCCGATGCCGCCTGGCGGCCCGATCCCAGGCTGCTGCAGGACACCCGCCTGGCGCGCTTCCTCCGCTCCACCGGCCTGTCCGACCTGACCGCGCTGCAGGCGCGGGCTGCGGCCGATCCGGGCTGGTTCTGGGGCGCGGCCGCCGACGACCTCGCGCTGCCCTGGCAGCGCCGGCCACGCCAGGTACTGGACCTGGGCGGCGGTCCGGCCTGGTCGCGCTGGTGGAGCGGCGGGGCCTTCAACCACGCCGCGGCCGCGCTCGATCCCCGGGCGGCCACCGACCCGGACGGCGAGGCCCTGGCCTGGGAGGGCGAAGACGGCGAGGTCCGGCAATTCACGGCGGCCGGACTCCGCGACGAGGTCGAGGACGCGGCCGTGATGCTCGCTCGCAGCGGGATCGGGCGCGGGGACCGCGTCGGGGTGCTCCTGCCGATGCTCCCGGAGACGGTCGTGGCCGTGCTCGCGCTGGGCCTCCTCCGGGCGATCTTCAGCCCGATCTTCTCGGGCTACGGGCCGGCCGCGATTGCCAGCCGGCTGGCCGACTGCGACGCGAGCGTCCTGATCACCGCCGACGGTTTCCTCCGCCGTGGCTCGGTCGTGAACCTCAAGGCGGCCGCCGACGAGGCGGTGGCGGCCCTGCCCGGCGTCCGGCGCGTCCTCGTCGTCCGCCGCCTCGGCCACCGCGCCCCCGCACCGCCCTGGGATCCTGCGCGAGACCGCTGGTGGGACGAGGAGATCGAGGCCGTCCGGCGGGATCGCGACGGCGACCACGCCGTCGGCACCGTCGCGTCACGAGAACCGACGGATCCCGAGACCCCCTACATGGTCATTTACACATCCGGCACCACGGGCCGGCCGAAGGGTGCCGTCCACGTCCACGGCGGGTTCCCCATCAAGGCGGCACAGGACCTGGCGCACTGTTTCGACCTGGGGCCCGGCGACACGCTCTTCTGGTTCACCGACCTGGGCTGGATGATGGGCCCCTGGGCGATCTCCGGGGCCCTCATCCTGGGGGCGCGGCTCGTCCTCTACGAGGGCACCCCAGACCACCCCGGCCCCGACCGCCTGTGGGCCATCGTGGCTCGCCACCGGGTGACCCACCTGGGCCTCAGCCCGACCGTCATCCGTGCCCTCAGCCCGCACGGGCTCGAGCCCGTTCGTGCCCACGACCGCTCGTCGCTGCGCGTCCTCGGCTCGACCGGCGAGCCCTGGAACCCCGAGCCGTGGTGGTGGTACTTCCGCGAGGTCGGCGAGGGCCGCTGCCCGGTCGTCAACTACTCGGGCGGGACGGAGGTCTCGGGCGGGATCGTGGCCGGGAACCTCATGACGCCCGTCCGCCCGACCTCGTTCTCGGGCCCGAACGTCGGGGTCGCGGCCGACGTGGTGGACGCGACGGGGACGCCCGTCCGCGGAAGCGTCGGCGAGCTCGTCATCCGCCAGCCCCTGCCCGGCATGACCCGCGGCTTCTGGAACGATCCGGATCGCTACCTCGAGGCCTACTGGTCGCGCCTGCCCGGGATCTGGGTCCACGGGGACTGGGCACTCATCGACGCCGACGGCTACTGGTATATCCAGGGCCGCTCGGACGACACCCTCAAGGTCGCTGGCAAGCGGGTGGGCCCGGCAGAGGTCGAGAGCGCGGCGGTCGGCCACCCGGCGGTCGTCGAGGCGGCAGCCGTCGGGCTGCCCCACCCGGTGAAAGGCGAGTCCATCGCCGTCTTCTGCGTCCTCCGGCCCGGCGTCGCGAACGACGCGGGCCTTCGCGCCGAGATCGGCGCGGCCGTGGCGCGGGAGCTCGGCAAGGCCCTCAAGCCGGACCTCGTGGCGGTCATCCCGGCACTCCCCAAGACGCGCTCGGGCAAGGTCATGCGGCGGGTCATTCGGGCGGCGTTCCTGGGACTCGATCCGGGCGACCTGTCGGCCCTCGACGACCCGGCGCTCGTGACCGTGATCCGGGCCGCGGGGGCATCGGCCGGTCGGTAGCCACGCTTCCGGCGCCTCGGCCTCGCGACCTCGCGACCTTGCGCGGGCCGCAGCCGCTCCGGGGCCGCAGCCGCTCAGGGCCGCCGGCGACGGGCCTCAGCCGCCGCGGGCGCGCCGCTTGGCCTCACGCAGCCGGGCGATCGTGTCGCGATCCGGCGCCGGTCGACCGGCAGGAACGTCCCCCTCGAAGGCGGCGGGCGCCCCCGGAGCAGTGGGCGTCGGCTCGGACGCTACAGAAGGAGACCCTGGCAGCGGTGGCGTCGTGTCCGGCGCGGGACGGGGGACGGCGGTCGCCGGACTCGTTGCCTCGGCCGGCCCCGACGCCTCCGGTGGCTCGCCTGGCGGGCGCAGGAGGGCCGCCCGCGCGGCCGCGCCGGCGGCGCGATCGCGGGCGGCGAGCATGCCCGTCGCCGCGGCCGAGCGAGGTGCCGTGGTCCCGCGCCGCCGCCACGCCCGCCCGGCCCACGCGCGACCCTCCGCGAGTTCCCGCCGGCCGAGCGAGACCCGGCGGAGCGCGATGTCGAGCGGCCACAGGAGCAGGGCCAGGACCAGCAGCCACGGCCACAGCTCGGTGAAGGAGGCGGTCAGGCGGAGGTCGTGTCGCCACGGTTCGAGCGGCGTCGTGATCTCCTTCCCGTTCGTGGCCGCCCGAAGGGTGGCCAGCAGCGGCTGGTTGGCGCCGAGGAGCCGGTACTCGGCGGCGATCGGCGCCACCAGGCCGACCGTCCGGCCGAGGGCCGCCGTGCCGGGCCGGATCTGGGTGATCCGGACGGCATAGGCACCCGATGCGAGCTCCCCGAGGTCCTTCTCATAGACGCCCGGGGCGACCTGATCGAGGTTCGCCGCGACGGGCTCGAGGTCCGGTCCCACCAGGACCGCCGAGGTCGTGTAGAAGTCGCGGGGCGAGCCGTCCGGCTGCACGGACTGGACATGGAGCGTCGTCCGGCCGTCCCTGACGTCGAAGGAGGCCTCGATCCCACCGGCCTCTTCGCCCGGGAACGTCCAGCCGACGGCCTGGCTGAAGAACTTCGAGAAGCCCGGCCAGGCCAGCCAGTTCTTCGCCCAGCGGCCGGTCGAGTCGGACGTCCAGGCGACGCTTCGCCCCAGCCCGTACTGCCACTGGGCGAGGAGTGGATCATCGCGGGCCGTCACGAGGACCGTCTGGGCCGCCGACTTGGCCGTGGTGCCGTTGTAGCCGAGCAGTTGGGGGAAGCCCTGGTCGAGACCCCGGAGGATCGGCGAGGAGCTGGTCTGGATGGGGAAGAAGGGCTCCTCGATGATCTGCTGGCCGGCGACCTGCTGGGTCTCCTTCAGGAAGATGTCGGGGATCGAGGCCGGGTTCGCGGCCGCGTAGAAGCGACCGCCGCCCTGGGTCGCGAGCTGCTCCAGGAAGGGGTTGGCGCCGC
>JACQEH010000278.1 GCA_016200675.1 Chloroflexota bacterium
CTCCAGGACGCCGCCGGGCCGCGCGGCGGCGGCTGCGCTCTCCACGAACGAGCGGATCAGGCCGAAGCCGTCATCCGACCCGAGGATCGCGTCCGAGGCCCGCTCCGGGTGGGGCATCAGCCCCGCGACGTTGCCGGCGGCGTTGCGGACGCCGGCGATCGCCCGGAGCGATCCGTTCGGGTTGGCCGGGTCGTCGACCTCGCCGGCCACGGAGCCATCCTCCCGGACGTACCGGAAGAGGACCCGTCCGCCGGCCTCGAGCCCGTCCAGGGTCGCGGCATCGGCGAAGTAGCAGCCCTCGCCGTGGGCGACCGGCATGCGCAGCGGGCGGCGCGCCCCGGCCAGGTGCGTGAACGGGGTGTCCCCGACCTCGACCGCGATCCGGACGTCTCGGCCCAGGAACCGGAGGCCGCGATTGCGGAGGAGGGCGCCGGGCACCAGGCCGGCCTCGGCCAGGACCTGGAAGCCGTTGCAGATGCCCAGGACGAGCCCGCCGTCGGCGGCGAAGCCGGCCACGGCCCGCATCACCGGGCTGAAGCGGGCGATGACGCCGGCCCGGAGGTAGTCCCCGAACGCGAAGCCTCCGGGCAGGATGACCCCGGCCACGCCCGCCAGGTCGGCCTGCTCGTGCCAGAGCTCCACCGGCTCGCCGCCGGCGAGGGCGATGGCGTGCGTCGTGTCGCGATCGCAGTTCGAGCCCGGGAAGACGACGACGCCGACGCGGACCGCCATAGCCTCAGGCGCTCACGTCGCGCGAGGTCGTCGAGCTCGTGGCCATGAGCCGCTCCACGCCGAAGGCCTCGATGAGAGGGTTCGAGAGGAGCTCCCGGGCCAGGCGTTCCACGATCGCCCGGGCGGCGGTCTCGTCGGGGGCGACCACTGTCAGCTCGACTCGGCGGCCGACGCGGATCGCGGAGACCCCCTCGATCCCGAGGTGCGGGAGGCTGTTCTCGACGGCCCGGCCCTGCGGGTCGAGGATCCCCGGCGTGGGGATCACGTTGACGGCGAACCGGAAGTCCAGGCTCATGGTGCGATCACGTCCTCCGCCAGGTAGCGCTCGAAGCTCGCGCCGGTGATCCGCTCGTAGGCCTCCACGTACCGCGAGCGGGTGCCCGCGACGACGTCGGCCGGGAGGGCCGGTCCGGGCCACGTCTTGTCCCAGGGCTGGCGCTCCAGCCAGTCCCGGACGAACTGCTTGTCGAAGCTCGCCTGGGGGCCGCCCGTGGCGTAGGTGGCGGCGTCCCAGAAGCGTGACGAGTCGGGGGTCAGGGCCTCGTCGACGAGGGTCAGCGCGCCGTCGACGAGCCCCATCTCGAACTTCGTGTCGGCCAGGAGCAGGCCCACCGATTCGCAGTGGGCCGACGCCCGCTCGTAGAGGGCGAGACCGGCGGCTCGGACGCGCTCGGCAAGGTCGAGGGCGTCGAGGCCGGCGGCACTGGCCGCCGCGTCGAGGGCGCCGACCATCGTCGGGAAGTCGATGTTCTCGTCGTGCTCCCCGATCTCGGCCTTCGTGGCCGGGGTCAGGATCGGCTCTGGCAGCCGGTCCGACTCGCGGAGGCCGCGCGGGAGCTCGATCCCGCAGACGGCGCCGTCGGCCCGGTAGGCCTTCCAGCCCGACCCTGCGAGGTAGCCGCGGACGACCACCTCGACCGGCAGGACCGTCGCCCGCCGGCAGAGCATCATTCGCCCGCGAAGGTCCGCAGCCACGTCGTCCGGGACGACGCCCGCCGGAACGGCAGCGGGGTCGGTGCCGAGCAGGTGGTTGGGGAGGATGTCGGCGGTCCGATCGAACCAGAACCGGGAGACCCCCGTGAGCACCCGGCCCTTGTCGGCGATGTCCGTCGGCAGGACGACATCGAAGGCGGACAGGCGGTCGGACGCCACGAGCAGAAGACGGTCGTCGCCGACCGCGTAGAGGTCGCGGACCTTGCCGGAGCGCAGGTAGGTCCCGGTCGCGCTGGTCACCGGGCGGCTCCCGCCGGCGCCGTGGCGACGGCCGGCGCCGGCACCAGCCGGTCCAGCCGGGCGATCACCTCGTCGACGTGGACGAGATGGCGGGCATCGTCGAAGCAGGCGTCCAGGTCGGCGAGCGAGAGGTGGCGGGCGACGAGCGGCTCCACGGCCAGCAGCTCGCGCAGGGGGCGACGGGCATCCGAGGCGGCGAAGGCCGCTCGCTGGACGATGGCGTACGCATCCTCGCGGGCCATCCCCCCGCGATCGACGAGCGCGTCGAGGACGCGGGAGCTGGCGTGGAGGCCGAAACCCCGGCCGATGTTCTCGCGCATCCGCTCGGGCCGGACGACGAGGCCTTCCACCAGCCCGGTCATCTTCTGGAGGGCGTAGTCGAGAAGGATGGTCGCGTCCGGGAGGATCACCCGTTCGGCCGAGGAGTGGCTGATGTCCCGTTCGTGCCAGAGAGCCTGGTCCTCGAGCGCCGTCTGGGCGTAGCCGCGCAGGACGCGGGCGATGCCCGCGATCCGCTCCGACAGGATCGGATTGCGCTTGTGGGGCATCGCCGAGCTGCCCCTCTGGCCGGCCCGGAAGGGTTCCATGACCTCGCCGATCTCCGTATGGGCGAGGTTCCGGATCTCGGTCGCGAAGCGTTCCAGGCTGCCGCCGAGGATCGCGATGGCGGTCAGGAGCGCGGCGTGCCGGTCGCGCTGCACGATCTGGGTCGAGGCCGGGTCCACCCGGAGGCCGAGCGCGGCGAGGACCTCGGCCTCGATATCGGGGCCGAGGTGGCTGTAGGTGCCGACGGGCCCCGAAATCTTGCCGGTCCGGATCTCCTCGACGGCCGCCGCCAGGCGCTGCCGCCCCCGGTCGACCTCGAAGGCCCAGCCGGCCAGCTTGAGGCCGAACGTCGTCGGCTCGGCGTGGACGGAGTGGGTCCGGCCCATCATCAGGGTCCCCGCCTCCGATCGCGCCCGCGTGACGAGCGCGCCCAGGAGCCGGTCGGCGTCCCGCAGGAGCAGCTCGCCGGCCGCACCGAGCTGGAGGGCGAGGGCCGTGTCGAGGACATCGCTGCTGGTGAGGCCGCGATGGAGGTGGCGGCCCTCGGGCCCCACCGACTCGGCGACCTGGCTGACGAAGGCGATGACGTCGTGGTCGGTGGTCCGCTCGATCTCGGCGATGCGCTCGACGTCGACCCTGGCCCGGGCCTCGATCGCGGCCAGCGCGTCGGCGGGCACGCCGCCCCGGGCGACCTGGGCCCGGGCGACCTCGATCTCGACCCGGAGCATGTGCTCGAAGCGGGCCGCCTCGTTCCAGATCGCCCCCATCTCGGGGAGCGTGTAGCGGCGAATCATCGGCCGGCTCCGACGGTCGCGGCGGGACTGGCCAGGTCGGCGCCGATGTCGTGGCGTCGCTGCATCCCGTCCCAGGTGATCGCGCCGGCCGCCAGCTCGGCATGGACCCGCGCCTCCGCCAGGGTCGGACCTCGCCCGACGACCGTCAGGACCCGCCCGCCGCTCGTCCCGTAGCCGCCCTGCGGACGCTCCACCGTGCCGGCGTGGAAGACGAGCGCCCCGAGGGACGCCGCCTCCACGAGGCCGCCGATCGGGCGGCCGCGCTTCGGCGTGCCGGGGTAGCCCTCCGCCGCCAGGACGATGCCCACCGCGGCATCCGGCAGGACCGGGACGCGGGCCGGCGTATCGGCGGGCAGGCGGCCATTCGCAGCGGCCAGGAGGAGCGGCCCGAGGGCGACGGCGACCCGGGGCAGGATCACCTGGGCCTCGGGATCGCCGAGGCGGACGTTGCACTCCAGGAGCACCGGCCCGTCGTCGGTAAGGATCAGGCCCGCGTAGAGGAAGCCCCGGAAGGGTGTCCCGCGCCGGGCCATCTCGACGAGGATCGGCCGGTGGACCGTCCCGAGGACGCCCTCCACGGCCGCGTCGTCGAGATCCGGGATCGGCGAGTAGGCGCCCATGCCCCCTGTGTTCGGGCCGCGGTCCCCGTCGCAGAGGCGCTTGTGGTCGCGGGCGGCCGGGAGCGCCGTCGCCCGGGTCCCGTCGCAGATGGCGATGACGCTGGCCTCGCGGCCGGCCAGGCGCTCCTCGATCACCAGGGCCGGCTCGTCGGCCGGGCGCCCCGCGAGGAACGAGGGAACAAGGTCGAGGGCCTGCGCCGTCGACTCGGTGACGATCACGCCCTTGCCCGCGGCCAGGCCGTCGGCCTTCAGGACGGCTCCGGATCCGCCGGCCGCGAGGTCCCGGATGAAGGCCGCCGCGGCCGCCTCCTGGCCCGGCGAAAACGCCCGGGCGCGCGCCATCCGAACCCCGGCCGCGCGGGCCACCTGGTGGCAGAAGGCCTTGGAGGACTCGAGGCGGACGGCCGCCCGCGTCGGACCGAAGACGGGGATGCCGGCCGCGGCCACGGCGTCGGCAACCCCCACCGCGAGCGGCCCTTCCGGCCCGACCACGACGAGCTCCGCCGCGACCGCCCGGGCAGCCGCGACGACCGCGACCGGATCCAGGGCCTTGGTGTCCGCGAGGATGCCGACTCTTGGTTCGTGGGCCATTGCGGCCGACCCCGGGGCCACGAAGACCCGGTTCACGCCCGGCTCGCCGGCAAGCTTCCAGGCCAGGGCGTGCTCGCGGCCGCCGGCGCCGGCGACCAGGATCCGGGTCGGCATGATGAGGTTCACGGCAGGGCCATCCCGCCCCGGTGGCGCATCGGGCGCCAGGCCCGCTCGATCGTCTGGGTCCGCTCCGGCCCGACCGAGACGAGGACAATCGGCACGCCCGCCATCTCCTCGAGGGCACTCATGTAGCGCCGGGCGTTCTCGGGCAGGTCGGCCAGCGACCGGACCGCGCTGAGCGGCTCCTCCCAGCCGGGGAAGTCCTCGTAGATCGGGGTCGCGTCGGCGATCGCGCTGGCGCTCGAGGGCCAGTGCTCCAGGCACCTGCCGTGGACGTCGTAGGCCACGCCGAGCCGGATCGTGGAGATGCCGGACAGGATGTCCAGCTTGTTGAGCATGATGCTGCTGATCGAGTTGACGGCGACCGCGTAACGGAGCGGCACGGCGTCGAACCAGCCCACCCGGCGCGGCCGGCCCGTGGTGGTCCCGACCTCCTTGCCC
>JACQEH010000276.1 GCA_016200675.1 Chloroflexota bacterium
AGCGTGGCGAGGCCGCCGGCCCGGAGGGCCGCGGGGTCGACGGCTGCCGGCGCTCGGCCCGACCCGTTGAGAGCCAACTGGGTGCGGGCGGTCGCGTCCCAGACGAGCCAGAAGGCGTCACCGCCGATGCCGCAGGCGTGGGGCATCACGACCGCCAGGGCCGCGTTGGTGGCGATCGCCGCGTCGACCGCATGCCCGCCCGCCCGCAGGATCGCCAGCCCGGCCGCGGTGGCCAGGTGGTGGGGCGCCACCACCGCCCCGTGGCGGCCCCGTGCCAGCGGTACCGGGACGAAAGGAGGGCCGGCGCCGTGGCTCACGGAGCGCCGCCTCCGAGCACCGACGGCGTACCCGGGCCGAGGTGATGCTCGAGTCCGCGAAGCTTCGCCAACGGGATGAGGGCGAGGAGCAGGAGCGCGCCCGTCCCCAGGAGCAGGCCATCCATGCCCCGCCAGTTGGCGGCCACGCCGCCGATCAGGCTGCCGCTGATCTGGCCGACACCCAGGAAAACTGAGTAGAGGCCCATGATCGCCCCCCGGTCGCCGGGGAAGCGTTCGCTGACATCGGCCAGGAGCCCGACCGCGGCCGGCGTCGCGCCGGCGAGGACGAAGAGGCCCGCCCCGAGGACGAACGTGGCCAGCAGGACGAGACAAGCCACGAGGATCGACGAGCCGGCCCCGCCGGCCGCGTGGTTCACCACCAGCCCGGCGGCCACGAGGGCGAGGCCGCCCCCGATCCCGAAGAGGATGATCGACGTCCTCCGGAACCGGTCGAAGCGATTCCCCCACCAGTAGATGCCGAACCCGAAGACGATGGCGATCGCGATGGCCCCGTAGGTGATCTGGTTGGCCGAGAAGCCCTGGAGGAGCCACTGGTCGGGGAACGCCGGGTTGCTCTTGGCCAGTTGGAAGAGCGACTGGCTGAACCACAGGCCGATCGACGCATTGACCGCGATCCAGGTGGGAGCCAGGAGCAGAACGTGGGAGTGCCGGACGAGCTCGGCATACCGGCGCAGCGTCGTGTGGGTGGCCGAGCGGGCCGTCGCCTCGTCGTCCGACTCCCGAACCCCGAGGAGGTACACGAGGAACGCCGCCACGTACACCCCGGCGTTGAGGAGGAAGGCAGTCGGGCCCAGCGCGTTGAAGAGCTCCGGGGCGACGATGAAGCCGAGGCCGAGACCGGCCAGCGTGGCGCCCTCGAAGCGGGCCGAGGCCTTGCCCCGGAGGGCTTCGTTGCGGGCCGTGGCGAGGGCGATGAAGCCGAGGATGGACGGGATCGAGGCGGCCGTCGAGGCTCCCTGGAGGAGTCGTGTCCCGCCGAGGGCCACGACATTCGTCGTCGAGGCCGTCAGGAGGACGGCGACGATGCCGAAGACGGGGCCGTAGAGCATCACGCGGTGATGGCCGATCCGGTCCGAGAGGATCCCGAAGAGCGGTGACAGCAGGAGCTCTGAGAGGTAGAACGCCGCGTTGAGGACGCCGACCGCGATGGCGTTGATCTCCCCGTGACCGCCGACCGCGAGCCTGGCCAGGTAGAAGTTGAGCATCGCCCCCGTCAGGCCGGTGGCGAAGCGGAGGGCGAACGTCCCGAAGAGCACGGCACGGAGCGATCGATCCATCGCCGAAAGGGTACCGGACGGTCCCCGCCACTCGTATCATCGGCGCCAGGAGCGGGGACGGACGTGCCCGGCCCACCGGCCCCGGGAGGAGTGCCACCCGTGACCCATGTCGCCATCGTCACCGACTCGGCAGCGGACTTCGCCCCCGAGCGGGCCGCGTCGCTGGGGATCAACGTCGTCCCGCTCGCGGTCAGCTTCGGCGCCGAGAGCTTCAAGGCCGGCGTCGATCTTTCGAGCGCCGAGTTCTGGCAGCGGATGACCGCGCCGGACGCGCCCTTCCCGAAGACCGCAGCCTCCAGCCCGGGTGACTTCCAGGCCGCCTACCAGGCCTGCTTCGACGCCGGCGCCGACGCGATCGTCTCGATCCACGTTGCGGGGACGCTGTCCGGCACCCTCAAGAGCGCGGAGATCGCCCGGAGCATGCTCCCGGGCCGAGACATCCAGATCGTGGACTCCACGAGCGCCTCGATGGGCGAGGGCCTCCTGGCCGAGCTCGGCGCGGACCTCGCGGCCCGGGGGGTGGGCGCCCCCGAGATCGCCCGCATCCTCACCGAGCGGGCGGCCGACCTGAACCTCTACGTCGCCCTCGACACCCTCGAGTACCTCCGCCGGGGTGGCCGTATCTCGGGAGCGCAGGCCGCCATCGGCACGCTCCTCTCGTTCAAGCCGATCATCACCATCAAGGACGGCACGGTCGAGGCGGCGGAACGGGTCCGGACCCGAGCCAAGGCCCGCGAGCGGGTCATCGAGCTCCTGGCCGCCCGCCCCGTCGAGCGCCTGGCGATCCTCTACACCCCGCCGTCGGAGCCCGAGAGCTTCCGCGAGGAGGTCATCGCCGCGATGGCGGGCGGCATCGACCCCGCCAACGTGACCGTCCAGGTCGTCGGCCCGTCGGTCGGGCCGCACCTGGGCCCGGGGTGCCTCGGAGGCGTGGTCCTCTACCGGCGCGATTAGGGCGCACGCTCGGACCCAGCGGCGCTGCTCCGGAGGGCGGCACGGCCTCCCGACCCGCGACCGCCGCCTCGGCGTGATGCACGCGCCGCATGAACCCGACGTTTGCTGGCACTGCTGCGCCGCCCGGATGCGGGGGGCGACTCATTCGGTCCGCTCGATGCGCATGGCGGCTCGACGGAGCCCACCGTCGAGCGCAGGCCGCCGAGTTCATCCACCTGGTGCATCACCGGGGGAGCTGGGGGACGCGCAGCGCGCCGAGTTCATCCACCTGGTGCATCAACGGGGAGAGCGGGAGAGCGGGAGAGCGGGGGAGCGGGGGGAGCGGGGGAGCGGGGGGGACGCGGGACGCGCCGAGCCAGCGGCCCCGCGACGCGCCGAGCCAGCGGACGTGGGACGCGCCGAGCAACCGGACGGGCGATGCGCCGAGCCAGCGGACGGGCGATGCGCCGAGCCAGCGGACGTAAGACGCGTCGCGGGTCAGCCCGGCGCCCTTGATGGGCCATTCGGCCCGGACTGGGAAAGGTTGCGGCACGGTTGCGAACGGGATTCCGGCAGGTGTCGGTCACTCCGGGCCCCGGCTATACTGCCCACGCTTTCCACGCGAGAGGCGTCCTGCGTTCCGGGTCGCGTCGCGCACCGTGGGGTCGTCCGGGAGACGGCTCACCACTCGGGACGGCGAACGCCCGACCGAACCGGAGGAACTCCATACCCATGACCACTGAGCATGCGACCGCCCGGATCAATCCGTGGGCGGTGGCACAGCAGCAGTTCGACCTCGCCGCCGAGAAGCTCGGCCTCGATGCCGGCATGCGTGCCGTCCTTCGGGAGCCCCGCCGTGAGTTCACGGTCCATTTCCCGGTCCACATGGACGACGGCTCGGTCCGCGTCTTCACGGGCTACCGCGTCCAGCACAACCTCGGCCGCGGTCCGGCCAAGGGCGGCATCCGCTACCACCAGGACGTCTCTATCGACGAGGTCAAGGCCCTCGCCATGTGGATGACCTGGAAGTGCGCGGTCGTGGGCATCCCGTACGGCGGCGGCAAGGGCGGCGTGATCGTCGACCCGAAGCAGCTCTCGATGCGCGAGCTCGAGGCCCTCACCCGGCGCTTCTTCACCGAGATCGAGGTCCTCGTCGGCCCCGAGAAGGACATCCCGGCGCCGGACGTCAACACCAACGCCCAGGTCATGGCCTGGATGATGGACACCTATTCGATGCATGCCGGGTACACGGTCCCGGGCGTCGTGACGGGCAAGCCCATCAGCCTCGGCGGGTCCGAGGGTCGCAACGAGGCGACCGCTCGCGGCACCGTCTACTGCATCGTCGAAGCGGCCCGCCACCTGGGCATCGAGCTCAAGAAGGCCAAGGTCGCGGTCCAGGGCTTCGGCAACGCCGGCTCCATCGCGGCCCAGCTGATCGTCGCCGAGGGCTCCACGGTCGTGGCGGTCTCCGACTCGACCGGCGGCATCCACAACCCGAACGGGCTGGATGTCAACAAGGTCATCGCCTGGAAGAAGGAGCACGGGACCGTCCAGGGCTTCCCGGGCGCGACCGACATCGGCAACGAGCAGGTGCTCGAGGTCGAGTGCGAGATCCTCATCCCGGCCGCCCTCGAGAACCAGATCACCGAGCGCAATGCCGACAAGGTCAAGGCTCGCCTCATCGCCGAGGCGGCCAACGGCCCGACCACCCCGGAGGCCGACCGGATCCTCTGGAAGAAGTCGAAATTCATGATCCCCGACATCCTCTGCAACGCGGGCGGTGTCACGGTCTCCTACTTCGAGTGGGTCCAGGACCTGAACCGCGACCACTGGAGCGAGGAGATCGTCAACGCCAAGCTCAAGGAGATCATGGTCAAGGCCTTCACGTCGGTCCTTGCCATCGCCCGTCGCGAGCAGTGCGACATGCGGACCGCCGCGTACCTCCTGGCCGTCGAGCGCGTTGCCGACGCCATGGCCATGCGCGGCCTGTACCCGTGATCGACGCAGCCTGAAACGCCCGACGGCCGGCCTGCGAGGGCCGGCCGTCGTGATTCAGGAGGGCGGCGGGACCAGGTCGCGGCTGCCTGACCGGTGGCCCGCGGGGGCGGTGTACCATCGCCGCCATGCTCGATCACGAAGAGAAATTCCTGTTCAAGGAGGAGATCCTCCACCTCGGCAACGCCGTGGCCGAGCCCGGCACGCTCGACAACGTCGAGGACCTCCTGACCGACGTGATCACGAGCCCGCGCTTCGATTCGGAGGTCTTCACCCTCGAACGCAGCCTCCAGGTGATGCTCGGGGCACGGGCCGGGACGACGCTCGTCGGGCTGCTGACCGTCGCCCCCGAGGTCTTCGACGAGGTGGCCGAGGTCCGGATCGCGCCCGAGGTCCACGAGCGCCTCGTGGCCTGGCGGGCCCGCTTCGGCCTGGCGATCGACAACGCCCTGAACTTCCTCAACAACCCGGACGGGATCCAGGGCCACAACTTCGCCACCCAGATCGCCCACGTGGAGGAGCGCCGCGTCCTCCAGGGACGCCTGACCCTGGTCCGCTACAACAACGAGCCCCAGTTCTTCGTCGCCGACGCCGTCGTCTTCCTGGGCCTGGTGGCCGATGTCATGGACCGTCTCGGGCCCTACCTCGAGCCCGACATCGTGGACGCCGACATGCTGGCCCGGCTCCGCGACGGCCTCCAGCTCATCGAGCGCAAGTCGACCCGCGCCTGACGCCCGTGGGGCACGAGCGCCCGCGGCGTTGCGCCCGCCCGGCCTGACCTGATGCGCCAGCTGTACCTCGCCGCCACCGGCCAGAATCGAGGCAAGACGACGGCCTCGCTGGGCCTCCTCGACGGCTTCCTGCAGCGCGGCCTCCGGGCCGGCTTCATGAAGCCGGTGGGCCAACGGACCGTCATCGACCATGGCCAGCCCGCGGACGAGGACGCCGTCCTCATGCACGAAACGTTCCCGCTGCCGTCCGACTACGGGGCGATGAGCCCGGTCCACATCCCTCGAGGCTTCACCAAGGCCTACATCGCTGGGGAGGTCGTGGAGGATCTCGGAGCCAAGATCGTCGCCGCGCGCGACACGTTCCGCGACTACGACCTCCTTCTGATCGAAGGCACCGGTCATGCCGGGGTCGGGGCCGTGATCGGCCTGTCGAATGCGACCGTCGCCGCGATGCTCGGCGCGCCGGCGATCATCGTCAGCGAAGGCGGCGTTGGACGTCCGATCGACGAGATCGTTCTCAACGCCGCCCTCTTCCGCGCCCACGGGGTCGAGGTCGCCGGGGCGATCGTCAACAAGGTCGAC
>JACQEH010000040.1 GCA_016200675.1 Chloroflexota bacterium
ACGAGCGCCGCGCCATCGAGCTCGCCGACCAGGTCCTCGAGGTCGCCGAGCGGACCGACCAGCTGAACATCCTCGCCGACACGCTGGTGACCAAGGGGTCGGCGATGGTGAACGTCGGGCGTCGACGCGAAGGCGGCGGGGTCCTCGACGCCGGAGGCAAGCTCGCCGAGGCCAACGGCTTCACGAGCGTCGTCCTTAGGGCCATCAACAACGGCCTCTCGATCAAGACCGAGAACGACCCTCGGGCCGCGTTCGAGATGGCCCAGTCGGGCATCGCCCTCGCCCGCCGACTCGGTCAGTCGGGATGGATCCACGCCTTTGCCGGCAACCTCGGGTTCGTCGCCCTCCGAACCGGCGAATGGGACATCGGGATCGCGGAGCTCGAGGGCGCCCTCGCCGACACCACCGACCCGCTCGATCGGATCCTGCTGCTCAACAACCTCGTCAACCTTCGGGCGGTACGAGGCCTGCCGCACGACGACATGCTGGACGAGATGCGCGCGACCGTGGCCGCGCACCCGATCACCCAGAACCAGGTGTTCATCACCGAGTCGCTCGGCTGGAGCGAGCTCTGCGCGGGACAGCTGGCGCAGGCGCGCGAATCCTGGCTCGAGATGGCCCGCCAGGATCCCGTCGGCGGCGCCGCCGCCTACGCCTGGACGGCCCGGTTGGCCATCTGGCTCGGCGACCGCCACGGGGCCGAGGAGGATGTCCCACGCTACTGGGAGGCTGTCGCCCACGGCGGCGTCGTCGACGCCGTCCATCTGGGACTCCGGGCCGGCCTTGCCGCGATGCGCGGGGATCGCGTCGCGGCCGGCCAGACGTACCGCGATGCGCTCCGCCAGATCCGTGAGTTCCGGCTGCCGATCGACGAGGCGATGCTGGCCATCGACATGGTCCATGTCCTCGGCCCGGACGACCCTGGCACGAGTGACGTCGTCGCCACCGCGCGACCGACGCTCGTTGCCCTCGGCGCGACACCGCTACTGGCACTCCTCGACGCCGCCGTTGCGGACCCCGGGCGTGGCGTGGGATCGGGCGCGGCCGCGGGGGCAGCAGGGGTTCTGGGGGCCACAGGGGCCGCGGGGGCAGCAGGGGCAAGCGGCGGAGTCCGGCCGGAGGGCGAAGTCCGGGCCTCCTGACACTGGCGGGCGTCGGGGACCGCGCTTCGGGAGCGTGTCGAACCACGCTTTCGGGGGTGTGCCAGCGGATCCGGCGTCTCGCACCTCTCATCATCCGCGCGCGTGGCCTGGCCCCTCTCATCGGATCCCCGGCCGCGGTCCAGCTCGGCGACTTCCCGGGCCATGCGGTCGAGACGAAGGTGCTGTCGAGTCAGCTCGAGGCCGGCGTCGGGACGATCCAGGTCGTGGGCGTCGACTGGTTGCTCCTGGCGATCGGGTCCCTCGGTGCCGCCGTGGCCCCGGGGGTTCGATGCGCCATGCGATGCCGGGCTGGAACTCGTGACGTTCATGTCCCTCGGGCGGCACGATCCTGCGATCGCCGATGGCGGTGATCGGGCTCGTCCTGAACGTGGTTCCTTGTCGGTCTCGCGGGCGAGGCGATGCTCCCCCGAGACCTTGGCACGGGTCGCCCGGCCGGCTTCATGGGGCCCGACCATGCCGATCCACAGACCGGATCGCCGCCGACCCGATCTCATCGGCGCTTCGATCACATCGCGGGCGACGGTTGCCTCGCAGGCGCCGTTTCGTGCGCGGACCGAGCCTGTGGGGGCCACGCCGGGACTTGGGGTCCCTGCCGCGAGCTTCCAATGACTCCCGGTCACGGACCCGGGCCGTAACCAACGTGCAGCGCCACGAGGTGCGCCGGGCAGCACGATTCGACGCCTGCTACGCAGGTCCACGCCGCCGAGGGGGGATCGCGGACCAACCGCCGCCGAGGGGCGATCGCGGACCCGCACACTTCTTAGTCGACGAGCACCAGGAGCTGGGTCTCTCCCGACGCCTCGGCGTAGGCCTCGGTCGGGAGGCAGGCGCAGACCACGTTGCGGTCGCCGTAGACGTTGGCGATGCGGCGGACCGGCGGCCAGTACGTGCGATGGCAGACCCAGGGGGCCGGGAACGCGCCCGCT
>JACQEH010000050.1 GCA_016200675.1 Chloroflexota bacterium
ATGGACGGCGGCGCCTACTGCACGCTCACGCCGGTGGTCCTGTCGCGCGGCGCGCTCCATGCCGGCGGCCCCTACCGCTGCCCGAACGTCCGCATCCGGGCCCGGGCGACGCGCACGAACACGCCGCCGAACGGTGCCTTCCGGGGCTTCGGGGCGCCCCAGACCGAGTTCGCCATGGAGACGCACCTGAACCGGATCGCCGAGCGGCTGGGGCTGAGCCCGGCCGAGATCCGCCGCCGCAACGCCTACGTCATCGGCGACACGACGCCCACCGGCCAGGTCCTCCGCGAGAGCGTCGCGGCCCAGGAGGTCCTCCGCCTGGCGGTTGAGGCGAGCGAGTTCGAGCGCGTCCGGACCACCACCGCCCGGGCCGCCGTGGAGCGGCGCGGCTCGGGGACCGTGCCGCGTGGGCCGTACCGCTCGGACGCCGCGCGGACGGCGGCCGGCATCGGGCTGGCCCTGGCCTGGCACGGGGCCGGCTTCACGGGCTCCGGCGAGGTCCACATCGGGTCCGTGGCGTCGGTCGAGCTGGCGGCGGACGGACGTGTCCGCGTTCTCATCGCCGCGACCGAGATGGGGCAGGGGACCACGACGATCTTCCCGATGCTCGTCGCCGGCGAGCTGGGCATCCCGGCCGAGGCCGTCGAAGTGGCCCGGGTGGACACCGGGGAGGTCCCCGACAGCGGGCCGACGGTGGCGAGTCGGACGGCGATGGTGGTGGGCGGCCTGTGCATCGAGGCCGCGCGCCGGCTGCGGGCCGAGGTCGAGGGCCGTCACGGGGGCCGACCCTTCGGCGAGGTCCATCGCCTCGACGCGGCGGCCCACGGCGGGACCCGGATCGACCAGCGCTTCGAGCCCTACCCGGGCATCGAGTTCGACGACGCGACCTACCGCGGCGACGCCTATCCGGCCTTCGGCTGGGCGGCCTGCGTCGTCCGCGTCGACGTGGACCTGGACACCGGCGAGGTGGCGGTCCGCGACGTGGTGGCGGTCGACGACGTGGGCAGGGTCATTCACCCGATCCTGTGCGAGGGCCAGGTGGAGGGCGGCACGCTCCAGGCCATCGGCTACGCCACGATCGAGGAGATCAAGCTCCAGGATGGCCGCTACCTCAACGACCGCCTGGCGACGTACCTGATTCCCACGGCCCTCGATGCGCCCTCGATGACCACGATCCTCTTCGAGGCGCCCTTCGGCGGCGCGCCGCACGGGGCCAAGGGGGTGGGCGAGCTGCCGATGGATGTCGGGGCGCCGGCAGTCGTGGCCGCCATCCACGATGCCGTGGGGGTCTGGATCACGGACCTGCCGGCGACGCCCGAACGGATCATCGCCGCCCTCGCGATCGGGGCCGGGGAGGGCGCCGCGTGAGCGCGATCCGCTTCCTCGTCAACGGCGCTCCGGCCGAGGTCGACGTGCCCGGCATGCGGCGGCTGCTCGACGTCCTCCGGGAGGAGCTCGGCCTGACCGGCACGAAGGAGGGCTGCGGCGAAGGGGAGTGCGGCGCCTGCTCCGTCCTCCTCGATGGCCAGGTCGTCGACAGCTGCCTCGTGCCGATGGCCCAGGTCGACGGGCGGATCGTCCGGACGGTCGAGGGCCTGGCCCTCGCCGCGCGGGAGCGAGGCGCCCTCGACACGCTCCAGGAAGCGTTCCTCACCTACGGGGCGGCGCAGTGCGGGATCTGCACGCCGGGCATGCTGATGGCGGCCCGCGCCTATCTCGACGGTGGTGGCGGACCCGACCACGACACCATCCGCGAAGCCATCGCCGGCAACCTCTGTCGCTGCACGGGCTACCAGAAGATCGTCGGGGCCATCGCCGCCGTCGCCATTGGAGCTGCGCCATGAGCATCGATCCGGAGCGTCCCGCCACCGAGGGGTCGCCGCTGGCGCCAGGAGCGCCGCCGCACGACCGGGTCCACGATCGGCCCGGGCGGGAGCCGGGCGATCTCGTGGTGGCCATGTCGCCGCGCCAGATCATCGGCGGCTTCGCCCTCCTGGCGGGGCTCATCCTCATGCTCCGGCGCCGTCGCCGGAAGGGCTGAGCGTGCCCCCGGAGCCGCCGATCGCCGTGCCCTCGCGGCTGGCAGAGGCCTATGCCCTGCTCGCCGCCGCGCCGCATGTCCCGATCGCCGGTGGGACCGACCTCATGGTCCGGATCACCGGCGAGATCGGCGATCCCCCCGAGCGGCTCCTCGATGTGTCGCGGCTGCCCGAGCTCGAGGGAATCAGCCTCGAGACGGGCGAGCTCGTGATCGGGGCGGCGGTGACGTACACGGACCTCCGCCGGAGCGCCCTCTGCCGCGAGCACCTGCCGGCGCTCGTCGAGGCCGCGGCGACGATCGGGGCCGTCCAGATCCAGAACCGGGGCACGATCGGCGGCAACATCGCCAACGCGTCGCCGGCCGGGGACATCCTGCCGATCCTCCTCGCGACCGATGCCCGCATCATCACCGGGTCCGCCGCCGGGGAGCGGGTCACGCCGGCGGCCGCGTTCTTCACCGCCTACCGGCGGACGGCCCTCGCTTCGGATGAGCTCATCCTGCGCGTCAGGATCCCGCTCACGCCGGGCCGCGAGACGCGCTTCCGGAAGGTCGGCACGCGCCGTGCGCAGGCCATCTCGAAGGTCGTCATGGCCGTCTCGTGGCGCGACCACGGACCGAGCGCCGGCTGGTCGGACGTGCGGGTCGCCCTGGGATCGGTCGCCCCGACGCCCATCCGGGCCGCCGCGACCGAGGCGGTCCTGGAAGGCGCCCGGCCATCCCCGGAGGTCGTCGATCGGGCGGCCGAAACGCTGGCCGCGGAGCTCCGGCCCATCGACGACGTCCGTTCCACCGCGACGTACCGGCGCACGGTCGCGGCCCGGATCCTGCACCGGATCCTGCGCGACGCCGGCGGCTGGTGAGCACGCCGCCGGACCTCCGGTCGCTGAACGATGCGTCGCCCGCCGCGTTCGCCGCGGCCGTCGGCCCGCTGTTCGAGCATGCGCCGCGGTTCCTCGGCCGGCTGGCCGCCGCGCGGCCCTTCGCGACATGGGGCGACCTGTTCGAGGTCGGCCGGGGGATCGCCCACGCCATGCCCGAGGCGGAGCAGATCGAGCTCGTCGATGCTCATCCGCGCCTCGGGGCCGCGGCCGCAACGGTCTCGGCCCACTCGCTCCGCGAGCAGGGCCACCGGCCATCGACGCCTCGACCGCCCGACGATCCCGTGGCCGCCGAGCTCGCCCGCCTCAACGACGCCTACGAGGCCCGCTTCGGGTTCCGCTACTGTGTCTTCGTGGCCGGTCGATCGCTCGCCTCGCTCCTTCCGGACATGCTGACTGCGCTCGCGGCCGACCGCGCTGCGGAGCTCCATCGCGCGCTCGACGCGGTCGTCGACATCGCGGTGCCGCGCCTGGCCGTCCTCGGGGAGGGTGCCTCGTGACCGATGGGTCGACGCTGTTCGAGCTGGGCCCCAACCACTACGGCAAGTCGCGGATCCGGCTCGTGACCGTGCGTCGCCACCCGGATCGACACGACCTTCGCGACCTGACCGTGGATGTCGCCCTCGAGGGCGACTTCACGGCGGCGCATGTGGACGGCGACAACGCCAACCTGGTCGCGACGGACACGATGAAGAACACCGTGTACGCCTTCGCCCGCGACCGCCTGACCGGGCCGGGCGAGGCCTTCGGCCTGGAGCTGGCCCGCCATTTCGCCGCCGAGCCGCAGGTGGACCGGGCGCTGGTCACGCTCCGCGAGCACGCCTGGGCACGGATTCCGCTCCCCGACGGGCCGGCCTCCGACGCGTTCACGCGGACGGGGGAGTTCAGCCGCGTGGCGATGGTCGCGGCGACCCGGGCCGGCGCCTCGGTCGAGGCCGGCATCGAGGACCTCACCGTCATGAAGACGACGAAGTCGGCGTTCAAGGGCTTCGAGCGCGATCGCTACACGACCCTCGCCGAGACCGACGATCGCCTCATGGCCACGAAGGTCACGGCCCTGTGGGGCTACGGCGAGACGGCCGCGGAGGCCGGGTTCGACTTCGACGCGGCCTTCGAGCGTGCCCGGTCGACGCTCCTCGCCGTCCTCGCCGAGCACGTGAGCCCGTCTGTCCAGGCCTCGATCTGGATCATGGCCACGGCGATGCTGGAGGCGGAGCCATCGATCGACTGGGTCCGGATGGTGCTGCCGAACCTCCACCACTGGACCGTCGACCTGGCCCCCTTCGGGCTCGACAACCCCGGGGTCGTCTACGTCGCGACGACGGAGCCGCACGGCCTCATCGACGCCACGGTTCGCCGGACCGGCTGAGGGGCGCCAGGGGTCGAGCCGTGCGCGTTCGGCGGCGGCACGGCATGCTGGGTCCGGTTCACCTGCCATGCGGGAGAAAGAGGTCTCACCGATGTCGAAGGCACCCCCGGATCCCCGAAACGAGGTCGCCGCGGCCCACGTGGCGCCGCACCTCCACGTTCCCCGTCTCATCACCTCTCGCGACGTCGCCGGCGAAGGGGTCCTCGACGAGATCGCGGACGTCGTCAATCGCCTGATCGGCTCGATGTGGCTCTTCGTGGGGATCAGCACCGGGATCGTGGTCTGGCTCTTCGCCGGCAACATCGTGGGGTTCGACCGGACCCCTGGCCGCTGCTGCTGACGCTCCTGAACCTGCCCCAGCTGTCGATCATGATTTCGCTGCAGGTGAGCGCCAACCGGGCCCAGCGGGCCAGCGACGAGCGGGCGATGGCCGATCACGCCACCCTCGTCGCCCTCCACGAGCTGGCCAAGAAGCAGGTCGAGATCCTCGACGGCCAGAACAAGGTCCTGGACCTCCTCCGCCGGGCCGTCGTGTCGCCCGGACCCGAGGCGCGGTCCTGAGCCTCCGTCCGGCCCTGAGCCGCCGTCCGGCCCTCAGGGCAGCGCGTGGCCCTCGAGGACCACGTCCCAGTGCGCCTCGAGGAGCGAGAAGCGGCGCGTCTCCTCGGCCTTGAACGTGGCCTGGTCGGGGTAGAGGCGGCGGGCGATCTCGGCCTCCGAGTGGGCCTGGACGGCGGCCCAGTCGCGGTAGGTGATCGTGACCAGGAAGTCCCAGTCGGCGCGGCCGTCGCCATGGAAGCGCGGCTGCGAGGCGCTGACGTCGAGGAAGCGGCCCTCCGCCAGCTGCTCGCGGAGGATCGGCCAGTGGTTCCGGTCGAAGAGGCCCACGAACTCGTCGTGGGCGCCCCAGCGCGTCCGGTAGTAGTAGGCGATCTTCACCGGCCCGCCGCCGTCCCTCACCGAAGCCTCCTCGTCCTGCTCGCGATCACTCGCCCGCGCCCTCGCGCTCGATGAACCGACCATAGCCGCGATCGCCGACGAACGCGCCGTCGCGGACGACCTCCCGGCCGCGGACGAAGACGGACCTGACCGCGCCCGCGACCGCGAGGCCCTCGTACGGCGTGTAGTCGCTGGTGTGATGGAGGTCCGCGGCCCGGATCGTGCGGCGGACAGCCGGATCGAAGAGCACGAGATCGGCGTCGCGGCCGGCCTCGATGGCGCCCTTCCTGGGGATCCCGAAGCGCCGCGCCGGCGTCGTGGCAAGGACGTCGACCAGCCGCTCCACCGTGAGACGGCCGCGGCCGACGCCCTCGCCGTAGGCCACCGCCAGGAGCGTCTCGATCCCCGGCGCTCCGTTGCTGAGCCGGTCGAAGGGAACGCCGCGGCGCGCCTCGCCCTTCTCGACCGCCACTCGGTCGGGGACATGGTCGGTGGCGACGAGGTCGAGGTCGCCCGCGGCGAGGCCCGCCCACAGGGTGTCCTGGTCGGCCGCCGGTCGGAGGGGCGGCGAGATCACGACCTTGGCGACCTCCAGGTCGTCGTCGGCCGCGTACCTGGCATCGGTCAGGGCGAGGTAGTGCGGGCAGGTCTCGGCCGAGACGCGGAGGCCGAGGGCCCGTGCCTCCCGCACGTGGCGCAGGGCATCGGCCGACGAGAGGTGGACTACGTGCACCGGCGCGTCGGCGGCCCGGGCGAAGGCCATGACGCGGGCCGTGGCAACGCCCTCGGCATAAGCCGGGCGCGATGCAGCGTGGAACCACGGCCGCGTCTCGCCGCGGGCGAGGCAGCCGGCAACGGCGGCGTCGATGACCACCGGATCCTCGCAGTGGACCTGGAGCATCCCACCGCGCCGGCCCAGGACGCCCATCGCCTCGAACAGCCGCTGGTCGTCCAGGCGGAAGTCGAAGACCATGAACGCCTTCGCGGTCGGGACACCCGCCTCGACCATGGCCGGCAGCTCGCCGACGGGATCCTCCATGCGGCCGGAGAGGGCCACGCTGAGCCCGTAGTCCACCGCGCTGTCCGCGTCCGTCGCCGCCCGCCACTCGCGCAGGCCGGCCAGGACGGAGCGCTCGGCGGCCGCAGATGACCCGGTGCCCGGGTTGTTGAAGGCGAGGAAGGTCGTCGTCCCGCCGAACGCGGCCGCGACCGAATCCCGGAAGAACCGGTCGGGCTCGGCGTCGCGGGCGACCCGCGTGTGCGTATGGACGTCGACGGCCCCGGGCAGCACCAGGAGCCCGGTCGCATCGACGACCGATCGCGCCGTGGCGCGGAGGACCGCGAGGTCCGCCTCGACCGCAGTGATC
Source organism: Chloroflexota bacterium (assembly GCA_016200675.1). Lineage (GTDB taxonomy): Bacteria > Chloroflexota > Limnocylindria > Limnocylindrales > CSP1-4 > UBA5189. The sequence continues at coordinate 6,595 of JACQEH010000050.1, forward strand.
CGCCCGCCGCTGGCCGCCACGTCGGCTCGACGCGACCCGCCGGCCGCGACGACCGTGCCGCCCGTGACGAGGAGGTCGGTCACTCGACCTCGACGATCCTGATCCGCTGGGCGCCCTCCCAGAGCGTTCGGCGCCCGACCTCCCGGAGACGGTCCTGCCAGCCGTCGTCTGGCTCGATCGTGGCGAAGTGGTTGGCCGCCAGCTGGCCGACCTTCGACGACGTGATGCAGGCGCCATAGGGAAAGAAGATCTCGCACTCGCTGATGCCCCCGGGGTACATGGCGAGCATGCCGGGGGCCGGGTGCGAGGTGTGGTTCTCGAAGTCGATGCCCGGTCGCAGGTCGCCGTACGGGATCCAGGTCGACTCGCCCGACCAGCGGCAATGGATCAGGCGGCTGTCCACCGGCAGCATGCGCCGGATCGCTGCAACGGTGGCCGGCGCGGCCGATTCCCAGCGGGCGCTAAAGTGGAGGTCCTCGCCAACCGTGATCTGCAGTCGTCCCATGTCCCGGAGGATACGTGGCCAGCCCCGGCCCGGAAACACCCCCAACGCCGCCTGCCCCGTCGCCCGTCGCACCGACGATCTCGACGCACGTCCTCGACACGCAGACCGGCCTGCCGGCGGCGGGCATGCACGTGATCCTCTACAAGCTCGGCGAGGACGACCGCCCCATCCGCCTCACGCAGGCGCTGACGGATCACGACGGCCGCGTCCGCGACCTCCTGGAGCGGCCGATGTCGCCGGGAACCTACCGCCTAGAGTTCAACCTCTCGGGGGCCACCCGTCCCGGGACCGGCGATGACCGCTTCTTCCGGCGGATGACGGTCGACCTCCGGGTCGACGACGTCAGCCACTCCTACCACGTGCCGCTCCTGCTGGCCCCGTTCTCGATGACGACCTACCGCGGCAGCTGACCCGATGGCGTCGCTGCTCGGCACCTATCTCCGGCCCTACCGCGCCCAGATCGCGGTCGTCCTGGTGCTGCTCCTGGTCCAGGCGATGGGCAACCTCTACCTGCCCGACCTCAACGGCGACATCATCAACAACGGGGTCGTGAAGGGCGACAACGACTACATCATCCGGACGGGTGGGTTGATGCTCGCCGTGACAGCCGTCCTCGGCCTCGCCGCGATCGTCTCGGTCTACCTCAGCGCCCGGATCGCGATGGGCTTCGGGCGCGACCTCCGGAGCGCGATCTTCGGGAAGGTCGAGACCTTCAGCCAGGTCGAGGTCAACCACTTCGGGCCGGCCTCGCTCATCACCCGCAACACGAACGACGTCCAGCAGGTCCAGACGGTCGTCCTGATGGCCCTCACGATCATGATCTCGGCGCCGATCCTGATCATCGGCGGGATCATCATGGCCCTTCGCACCGACGTGCCCCTGTCGGGCCTCCTGCTCATCGTGATCCCACTCATGGCCCTCGTCATCGCCCTGGTCATGAGCCGCGCGATCCCCCTCTTCCGGGCCGTCCAGGTCAAGATCGACCGGATCAATCAGGTCATGCGCGAGACCCTGTCCGGCATCCGGGTCATCCGGGCCTTCGTCCGGACCGACCTCGAGGAGCGGCGCTTCGACGTCGCCAGCCGCGACCTCTTCGACACGCAGCTCCGGGTGACCCGCCTCTTCGCGATCACGATCCCGACGATGACCCTGATCCTCAGCCTCTCGACGGTGGCCGTCATGTGGTTCGGGGCCGCCCGCGTCGACAGCGGCGACCTCTCGATCGGGAACCTGACGGCCTTCCTGCAGTACCTGATGCAGATCCTGTTCGCGGTCCTGACCGCGGTCTTCATGTTCATCCTCATTCCCCGGGCGGTGGTCTCGTCGGGCCGCATCCGGGAGGTCCTCGATGCCGCGCCGACCATCCACGACCCGGCCGTCGCGGTCGTTCCCGACCCCGCCGGCGGCGAGCGCGGGGTCGTCGAGTTCCGGAACGTCTCGTTCGGCTACCCGGGTGCGCAGGAGCCGGTCCTCCACGATGTCACCTTCCGAGCCGAGCCCGGCAGGACGACCGCGATCGTCGGGAGCACCGGCAGCGGCAAGACCACCCTCATCAACCTGATCCCCCGCCTCTACGACGCGACCAGTGGGTCGATCCTCGTCGACGGCGTCGACGTCCGGGAGATGGACCGCGAGGAGCTCTGGCGACGGATCGGCCTCATCCCCCAGAGGGCCTTCCTCTTCAGCGGCACCATCGCCACGAACCTGCGCTTCGGCGATGCCGCGGCAACCGACGAGGAGCTGTGGCATGCGCTCGAGATCGCCCAGGGTCGCGACTTCGTGGGCGAGATGGAGGGCGGCCTGGAAGCCCCCATCACGCAGGGCGGGAGCAACATTTCGGGCGGCCAGCGGCAGCGCCTGTCGATCGCCAGGGCGATCGTCCGCAAGGCGCCGATCTACGTCTTTGACGACAGCTTCTCGGCCCTCGATTTCACGACCGACGCCCGCCTGCGCGAGGCACTCGGCCGCGAGCTCGGCGGCTCGACTGTGATCATCGTCGCCCAGCGCGTCGGGACGATCCTCCACGCCGACCAGATCATCGTCATGGATGCCGGCCGGATCGTCGGCCGCGGCACCCACCGGGAGCTCCTCGAGGCGAACGAGACCTACCGCGAGATCGTCTTCTCGCAGCTCTCCGAGGCGGAGGCCCGGGCGTGAGCGACCGACTGGGCAGCGGCAGCGTGCCCGGGGGCAACGTGCCCGGCGGCGGCCTGGCCGGCCGGCCGCCGGCCGGCGCGCCTCCCGCCGGCGCGCCTCCCGCCGGCGCGCCACCGATGGCCGGCCGGCCGGCCGGGCCCGGAGGCGGCCGCGGGCCCGGCATGATGGGCATGGGCATGGGCCTCCCGCCGGCCAAGCCCAAGGACCTCCGGGCGTCGCTTCGGCGCCTTGCCGGATCCCTGCGCCCGGAGGCGCCGCGCATCGCCGTCGTCATCGTCCTGGCCGTCGTCAGCGTCACCGGCCAGGTGCTCGGACCGAAAATCCTGGGCAACGCGGTGACCACGATCCTCGAGGGTGTCTTCAGCCGCCAGATGCCGGCCGGCCTGACCCAGCAACAGATCGTCGACGGCCTCCGGGCGAGGGGCCAGGAGCAACAGGCCGAGATGGTCTCGGCCATGCACCTCAATCCCGGCCACGGCATCGACTTCGGCGCCCTCGGCGGGGTCCTCGGCTTCCTGGTCGGGATCTACATCGTGAGCTCGATCTTCGGCTGGCTGCAGGGCTTCATCATGGCCGGGGTCACGCAGCGGACCGTCTATCGGCTGCGTGCCGACGTCGATCGCAAGCTCGGGCGCCTCCCGCTCAAGTACTTCGACGGCCATCCCCGGGGCGACACCTTGAGCCGGGTCACGAACGACATCGACAACATCGGCCAGTCGCTGCAGCAGAGCCTCACCCAGCTCATCACGGCGTTGCTCACCATCGTGGGCGTCCTGATCATCATGTTCGTGATCAGCCCGATCCTCGCGGTGATCTCGATCCTCGCGGTGCCGGCGGCGCTGGTGATGACGATTCTGATCGTGAGCCGGTCCCAGAAGCAGTTCATCGCGCAGTGGGCGTCCA
>JACQEH010000045.1 GCA_016200675.1 Chloroflexota bacterium
ATGATGATGACGGTGACGGGCTTCGAAGAATGGAGGAAGATACACATCGATACGGATCGCCCAAACCGGCGGCGCACAACGCCCGACCCGGGACGCGGCGGCTCGGCCGGCGGTGCACCGGGACGGCACCCAGCGAGCGTGCCGCCGCCCGACCCAGCGCGCGCCGGTACCATCTGATCGACCGTCAACGCAGCCGCCCTGGGAGTGGACCCGACGTGAAGCTATCGGTCATGCAGGAGAACCTGGCGCGCGGCCTGTCCGTCGTCAGTCGCGCCGTCTCGACACGGAGCACGCTGCCCGTCCTCGCCAACGTCCTGCTCCGCACCGAGGACGCCGGCCTCAAGCTGACGGCCACGAATCTCGAGATCGGGATCACCTACTGGGTTCCCGGCAAGGTCGAATCAGACGGCGCCACCACCGTCCCCGCCAAGCTCCTGACGGACCTCGTCAACTCCCTCCAGGGTGGCGATCGGATCGATCTCGAGCTCGGCGCCGGCGAGACCCTGGACCTCCGCTCCGGGCGCTTCGAGTCGCACCTCAAGGGCATCGACGCCGAGGAATTCCCGGCGATCCAGACGACCGGCGAGCGGCCGACGACGCGGGTCGCCCAGAACGTCCTCCGCAAGGCCCTCGAGCAGACCGCCTTCGCCGCGGCCAGCGACGAGGCCCGGCCGATCCTGACCGGGGTCCTCTGCCGCTTCGAGGGCGAGACCCTGACCCTGGCCGCGGCGGACAATTACCGGATCGCGGTCGACAAGATCCCCCTCCTCGACTCGGTCGCCGAGACGAGCGTGGTCGTGCCGGCGCGTGCCCTCAACGAGCTGATGCGCGTCCTGGCCGACAACGACAACCCGGTCGACATCGTCCTGGCCCAGGCTCGCAACCAGATCCTCTTCCACCTCGAGGGCGTCGACCTTGTCAGCCGCCTCATCGACGGCCAGTTCCCCAACTACCAGTCGGTGATGCCGACGTCCCACACGACGCGGGCCGTCCTCGATCGCGAGGAGCTCCTCCGCGCCGTGCGACCGGCGGCCCTCATCGCCCACGAGTCGGCCAACATCGTGAAGCTCCAGATCGGGTCCAACGGCGAGGCCGGGATCACGGTCAGCGCGAACGCCGAGATCGGCGACCACGTGGGCCAGGTCGAGGCGGCGGTCGAGGGTGACGGGACGACCATCGCCTTCAACGCCAAGTACCTGGCCGACGTCCTGACGAACGTCACGGCCGAGCAGTTCGCGATCGAGCTCCAGGGGCCCCTGGCCCCGGGTGTCTTCAGGCCGATCGGCGACGACCAGTACGTCCACGTCGTCATGCCGGTCCGGACCACGTCCTAAGAGCCGGCCACGCTCTCGTCCATCCGGCTGGCCGACGTCCGCGGATACGCCGCGCTCGACGTCCGGTTCGGGCCTGGGCCCCAGATCCTGTGGGGTCCGAATGCGGCCGGCAAGACGAGCCTGCTGGAGGCCATCGTCCTCCTCGCCTGGGGCCACTCCCACCGGACGACCACGGACGCCGAGCTGATCCGCTGGGGCACCGACGTGGCTCGCGTCGAAGGAACGGTGGGCCGGGAGACCCTGGAGGTGGCCCTCGTCAGGGCCGGCAGCGCGGCGGCGGCGAGCGGCGGACGGAAGCGCATCCGGGTGAACGGTGTGCCGCGGCGGGCGGCCTCGCTGGCGACGGCCGTCCGGGTGGTTGTGTTCGCGCCCGAGGAGATGCTCCTGATTGCCGGCTCGCCCTCGCTCCGGCGGGCGGCCCTCGACCGCATCGCCGCCGGGCGCTTCCCCGCCTACGGGCCTGCCGTCTCGACCTACACCCGGGCGCTCCAGCAACGGAACGGCCTCCTCCGAGCGATCCGGGACGAGACAGCCGACCGTGCCCAGCTTCGCTACTGGGACCTGCCGTTCCTCGATGCCGGCGGCGCGGTGGTCGAGGCGCGCCTGCGCGCGCTCGGCGAACTCGGTCCGGCGCTCCGGGCCGCCCATGCCGAGATCGCGCCCGACGAGGCCGCCGCCGGCCTGACCCTGCGCTACCTCACCAACGCGCCGCAGCGAGCCGGCGAGTCGGCCCGCGAAGCCCTCGAGCGGCGACTCGGGGAAACCGCCGAGAAGGAGGCCTGGAACGGCACCACCCTCGTCGGTCCGCACCGCGACGACCTGGCCTTCGAGCTCGACGGACGGGATCTCGCCGGCTTTGCCTCGCGCGGCCAGCAACGAACGGCCATCCTGGCCTTCAAGCTGGCCGAGCTCGACCTCCTGGCGGCCCTCGACGGCCGGCCGCCGCTCCTCCTCCTCGACGATGTCTTCTCGGAGCTGGACCCGGACCGGCGGTCCCACCTCGTCCGGCGGATCGCGGAGCTGCCCCAGGCGTTCGTGACCACCACCACCCTCGCCGACCTCGACCCGGCCCTCCTCGCCATCGCCGACACGTGGCGCGTGGATCCGACCGGCGGGACGACGCTGACGGGACCGCTGCGGGCGAGCCCGTGAACGACGACGAGGAGGTCGCCCGCCGCCGCCGCGGCCCGATGTCGCGCATCGGCGACCTCATCCCGAGCGCCGCGGCCCGCCTGGGCCTGGCCGACGAGCTGCGCCGGGCGCGGGCGGTGGAAGCAGACGCGCCGATCGTCGCCCAGGAGCTCAGGCTCCACGCGCGGCAGCTCCTCGAGGCCTTCCGGAGCGCCCCGGCCGGCGCCCGGGTCGACGAGCTGCGCGTCACGATCCGTGGGCGCGGGCCGTCCCCCGGAGGCTGACGGCCCGCCGTCTCGTGCGATAATCCCGCCCCGGCCACCCGCCCCAGACCCTGGCAGAGGCTCGCATGGCCCCCCGGTTCCAGATGAAGCTCGGCGTCCTCGCCGATCGCGACCGAAGCGCCGACTCGCCCGACACGACCCTCGTCGTCGAGCCGACCGTCGGCTCGCGGGCGCGCTCGAAGGGCCAGCTCTACCTGCTCGTGACCTCGATGGTCCCTGGCCCCCGGGCCCGCGAGGCGACGCGCCTCGTCGCCGACGTGATCCGCCACGAGTACTACTACGACGAGTCGGCGGGCATCCGGGTCTGCCTCATCAAGGCCATCCTGGCCGCCAACAAGCGCCTCACCCACGCCCGCGAGCGCTCGGCCCTCGGGACGACCGCCGGGACGCAGGCCGGGGCGGCGCCCATCGGCGTGGCGATCGCGGTCGTCCGGGACCACGAGCTCTACGTGGCCACCGTGGGGCCCGCGGAGGCCTACCTGAGCCGCGGCGCCCGCCTGAGCACCCTCCCGGACCCCGACCGCGAGCGAGGGCTCCCCACGGCCGACCTGGAGCCCGACGTCTGGCGGGGCGAGATCGGCGTCGGCGACCAGCTCGCGCTCGTCTCCCCGAACGTGATGGCACGCCTGGGGCCGGACGCCCTCAAGGACGCCCTCGTGACCCTCCACCCGCAGCCGGCGATCGAGCAGCTGGCCCAGCACTTCCTGGCCGCTGGCGGGTCGGGCAGCGACGGGGCGCTGGTCATCGAGGTGGCCGAGTCCTCGACCATCAGGGCTCCCCGGGCGCTGGTCGCGGTGAAGCCGCCGGAACCGCTGGCGGGGGCCCCCGACCGCTCGCCGATTCCCCTCGCCGACACCGTGACCGACGGGGTCGCCGCCGCGCAGGCCGGCGCCCGCCGCGCTCGACGGGCGGCCGGCGGCGCCCTGGGCCGCCTGGTGGTTCGTGTCCAGGACGCCATGCCGTTGCGCTCGCCGGCGCCTCGCCGGGTGACCTCCATGGGTGCCCGCCGGGAGATGCAACGCCGGGGCGCGGTGGCCATCCTCGTCTTCGTCGCCGTCGCCGGGTCTCTCGGCCTGGCCGTCTCCTTCTTCGGCAGTCGCCCGTCGCCGGGCACCGTCATCGCCTCCGCCGAGGTCGGCGTCCAGGCGCTCAACGACGCCCGGAAGGACATCGGCCGGGTCTTCGGCCCGGGGATCGACCTCGTGGCGAACGATCCCAAGACCGCCAGGGACGTCCTGTCCGATGCGCTCGCCAAGCTCGATGTCGCCGCGAAGGCCGGGATCTCGACCGCCGCCATCACGCCGCTGCGGGCAACGGTCGTGGGCGGGCTCGATCGCCTGTTCGGCGTGGTCGACGTCACGCCGGTCGTCCAGTTCGCGTTCCCGGCCGACCCAGCCGTGGACCTCCGGGGCCTGGTCCGCGGTCCCGATGGTGCTCCCTACGTGCTCGATGCCAAGACGGCCTCGGTCTACCGGATCAACCTCAAGGACCAGCAGGCGGTCTCGATCTTCCGGGACGGGACGAAGGCGAAGGGCCTCACCGAGGCGCCCCCCGTGATGATCACGGTGGGCGGTCCCGACCTCCTGATCCTCGACGCCAAGAGCGTCCTCTGGCGGTGGCGGCCGGCCGATGCGACGGGCCGGGGCCCCACGACGAGGGTCGTGGTCGCCGGCTCGGCGGAGTGGGGCACCGATCTCGTGGCGATCGGGACGTTCGTCCGCGACGCCGGCGCCGGCCTCTACAACTTCTACATCGTGGATCCCTCGGCCCAGGAGATCCTGGCCTACGCGCCGGCCGCCGACGGAGCCGGCTTCCCAGGCGCTCCGTCCAAGCGCCTGACGACCCCCCGTCCCGTCGACAAGGTCACCAGCCTCTACATCGACGGCGACATCTGGATCGCGGATGCCGGGGCGATCCTGCGGGTCATCGGCGGCACGACGGATGGCTGGCAGCAGGGAGCCCTGCCCGACGGCGCCCTCCGGCCGGCCCCGGTCATCACGGCCATCGTGTCCGGCTCGGATCGCCGGGCCGGCCGGATCTACGGCTACGATCCCGCCAACGCCCGGCTGATCGGCTACCTCAAGGCGAACGGCAGTTACGCGGCGCAGTACCGCCTCGGCGGCGGGAGCACGGAATGGGCCGCGGTTCGAGGCTGGTACGTGGAGCCGGGCATCGCCGACGCGCCGGATGCGGTCGCCTGGATCACCGAGACGGGCCTGTTCCGGGCAGTCCTGGAACCCGCCACGAGCGCCCCGGGGGCCTCGGGGTCGCCGGGGGCGGCGGGCAGCGGAAGCCCGGCGCCGGCCGCCTCGGCCGCCTCGGCCGCGCCCTGAGGCCGGCCGCGCCCTGAGGCCGCCAGCGCGGTGGCCGCGGTCGCGGTGGTAGCCCGCCGCGCCGGGCGGGGCGGACGGCGATGATCCCGCTCCGGGGCGCCAAGCCCACCCGCCGTAGGCCGTACGTCACGCTCTCCGTTGATCGCCCTCTGCGTGGCCGTCTTCCTCGCCGAGCTGGGAGTCTCGCATCCGGGCAGCGGGCTCGCGGGCGGGGCGGCCGGGTGGATAATCGGGGCATGGGCCGTCTCGTCGAGATGGTGGTCGAGAGCGTCCGCGTCCACATGCTCTCGAGCCGCCACGTGGTCATCCTCAAGGACGTCGAGCGCGAGCGCTACCTGCCGATCTGGATCGGTCCCTGGGAGGCGAGCTCGATCGCGATGAGGCTCCAGGGCCTGACCGCCGAGCGGCCGCTGACCCACGATCTCTTCGTGGCGGCCCTCGCCGGCCTGGGGGTCCGGATCGATCGGATCGTGATCTCCGAGCTCGCCGACGAGACGTACCACGCGCGCCTCTACCTCGAGCACGAGGGCAAGGTCGTGGAGCTCGACGCCCGGCCGTCGGACTGCGTCGCCCTGGCGGTCCGGACCGCCGCCCGGATCCTCGTGGCGGACGAGGTCCTGGAACAGGCCGCCCTGGGCACCGATCCGGACGACGCCGAGGATGCGACGGCTGAGGTGGCCGGCGAGCCCGGCCGCGCCCGCCGCAGCGTCGAGCGCGACTACCGCCGCGAGGTCCCCCTCGAATCGCTCGGCGAGGCCGTCGTCGACGAGCGCCTGGAGATGTTCCGGGACTTCATCAATTCGCTCGACCAGGAGCCGGGGTCGAGCGACTCCGGGGGTCGCCGCCCGGGCTGACGGCCGTCGGCCCGGGTCAGCCGCCGGGCAGGATCGGCTCGCCGCGCCCGAGGGCGCGGCCGGGTGTGGCCCACAGCCGCAGGCGGAGCGCCCAGAAATCGCGGACGGCGCGGAGGACGACCTGGGGCCGGGCCCCCGTCGGCGATCCGGCCGTCCGGGGATAGTGCGGGACGCCGACCTCCACGACCTGCCGGCCGGCGGCCCGGAGCTTGATCAGCAGCTCGGCCGAGAAGAAGGCACCGCCCGACTCGACCCTGATCCCCTGCAGCGCGTCGCGGCGGAAGAGCTTGCAGGCGCAGTCGACGTCCGTGATCCGGAGGCCGAAGAAGATCCGGTTGGCGAGGCGGTAGGCCGTCGCGTAGAGCGTCCGCACGAGCGGATCGGCACGCTTGATGCGGAACCCGACGACGACGTCCGGACGGTCCTCGGCGTAACGGGCGGTGAGGCGCCCCAGGTCGGCGACCTTGAACTGCCGGTCGCCGTCGGTGAAGGCGATGAGCTCATGCCGCGACGCGGCGAAACCCATCCGGAGGGCAGCG
>JACQEH010000041.1 GCA_016200675.1 Chloroflexota bacterium
ACCGGCGGCAGGCCCGGGATCAGGAGGATCGCCGCGACGAGGCCGACGGCCACGACGGCCAGCCCGATGGCGAGGGCGGGCGATGCGGTGGAGCCCGATCGGCCTCCCGACCGGCGTGGCGGCTGGCGGTCCATGGTGCCAGTCTGACGTGCCCGCGCCGAACCCGGTTACGCCGCGTGCCCGGGCTACTGCCCGTCGTCGATCGGGGTCGGGACCTGAAGGGTGAAGTCGCCCTCGAGCGCCATGCCCTCGGAGGCCGTGGCGACGCGGCCACCGCCCGCCCGCTTGGCCACGAAGCAGGCGCGATCCGCGGCCAGGAGGATGGCGTCCGGCGTCGCGCCGTCGGCCGGATAGGTCGCGACGCCGGCCGACGCGTCGACCCGGACACCGTGTGCCTTGATCCCTGACGCCGGGCCGGCCGTGTGGGCGAGGGCCTGCCGGAGGCGGTCGGCGACGGGGCCGACGTGAGCCGCGTCCGTGCGCGGGAGCAGGACCGTGAACTCGTCGCCGCCGTACCGGAAGACCGCGTCGCTGTCCCGGCTGGCACCCACGATCGAGCGGGCGATCGCCTGCAGGAACTCGTTGCCCGCCTGGTGCCCGAAGGTGTCGTTGACGAGCTTGAAGCGATCGAGGTCGACCATCATCAGGCTGAAGGGCTCGCCGACCGCGACCGCTCGCTGGAGGGCGTTCCGGAAGCTGCGGTGATTGCCGAGGCCGGTGAGGTCGTCGGTCTCGGCCTGGCGGGCGATCGCCCCGTGCGTCTCGGCGTTCTGGACCGCGATGGAGACCTGGGCCGCGAAGAGCTTGACGAGCTCGTATTCCTGCTCGGAGAACGAGCGGCCCTCGCCGACCCGCTCGAGCGTGAGGACGCCAATGGCGCCCATCCGGCCCCGGAGAGGCAGGCAGATGAGGCCACCATGGACGGGCCCCCCGTGGATGGGCAGGACGCGCGGATCGTCAAACTGGTCGTGGAGGAGCACCGGCTCGTTGTGCTCCACGACCCAGGTCGCGATCCCGGACTCGCCGGGCAGCCACGGCTCCATGAACACGGCTGCGTCGGCGCCCTTGGCCATCACCGGCGCGAGGCCGCCCGTTGCCGGATCGACGAGCTCGACCGCGACGTTGTCGCAGCCCACCAGCTCGGCCAGCCGCTCGGCGACGGACTCGAGGACGGCGCTCGTGTCGAGGGTGGTCAGGATCGACTCGGTGATCTGGAGGAGGTGGCGCTGGCCCTGGACCTGGCGCTCCAGCAACTGGGTGGCGTCGGCGTGGGCCATCGCCTGGGCGGCGAAGCTGGCATAGATCACGAGCAGCCGCAGGTCGTCGTCGGTGAACTGGTGGAGCCCCAGCTTGGACAGGACCAGGACGCCGAGGACGTCATCCTCGAAGAGCATGGGGGCCAGGAGCATCGACTCGTCGAGATCCTCGTTGGTGCCGGGGATCGTGTTGGCCCGTGGGTCGGCAGCGGCATCGGGCAGGTTCTGGGCGATACGCTGGGCCGCCACCCAGCCCGTGATCCCGGACCCGACCTTGACCCGGAGCTGATCCGGCGTCTCGTCGACGTACTCGCCGACCTGGCCGCGCATGGCCACGGGCACCAGGTCGTCACCCACGAGTCGATAGACCCGGACATTGTGGTAGTCGATGAGCTGGTTCAGCTCGGTCGCGATCGCTGCCCCGATGGCGGCCACGTCGGACAGGCGGTTGAGACGCGTCCCCAGCTGCTGGATCGACTGCAGCTGGGCCGCCCAGGTCGCGAGCTGGGCGTAGGTGCGGGCAGTCCGGATGGCGACGCTCGCCTGGGTGGCCAGGGCCGCCATCGTGGCGAGCTCGTCATCGGTCCAGTGGTGGGGCCGGTCATGGTAGACGTTCAGGCTGCCGACGCCCTCGGCGTCGTCCAGCAGGGGCGCCACGCAGATCGTGTCGTAGCCCTCCTGGACCACCGCGGCGCGGCTGTCCACGAAGCGGGGATCGTTCCGGTAGTCGACCGCGAAGAGGGGCCGCCGGGCGGCCATGGCGAGCCCGGCGAGCGTCGTCCGCGTCACGGGGCGGAGGCCGGCAAGGTAGGCCGAGGACAGGTTGCGGGACGCGACGGCCCGCCGGCTGCCGTCGGGATCGAAGAGGAAGACGGCCGCCCGATCGCCACCGAACATCGTCATGGCATGGTCCACCAGCCGGGCCAGGACGAGGTCGGGATCCAGGCGGCTGCCGATGTCGCCGGCCACGCGGCCGAGTGCCTCGGCCCGGTGGACCCGCTGGTCGAGCCTGGTCGCGGCGTCGGCCGCCCGCACGATGGATCCGAGGACCTCCGCCGCGCGCAGCAGCAGCTCCCCGGTCGCGGCCCGGTCGCCCCCGACGTCGCTGGCGAGGAGGACGCCCCAGGGCCGGACGTCGCCCGGGATGGCGCAGGCCAGCTCGCGGCCCACGAGGCCGGTGACCGCCCCGCCCTGATCGGAGGCCCGGCCGACGGCGATCGTGCCCGGTCGGGCGAGCGCGGTCCCGAAGATGCCCGCGTTCGGGGCGACGGGCCGGAAGCGGGCGGCCGCGGCGCCAGAGACACCCACGGGGTCGAGCCGATCCTCGGCCACCCGCCAGACCGACACGTGCCGCAGCCCGCTGCCCTCGCGGATGGTGCGAGTGGCGGTGCCCAGGAGCGTCTCGGGATCAACGGCTGCTCCGGCGACCGACGCGGCCAGCATTCCCAGGCCGGCCATGACGCCCAGGCCGCGGGCCGCCTCGGGATCGGCGTCGGGCACGTCGCGCCTGCCCGGGTCGGAGGCCTGCGCGCGCCCCGGCGGCCGCAGCATCGCCAGCTCCGCCGAGCCGGCGCGGCGGGTAACGAGTCTTCCGCCACGCGCATGGGGTGACGTGGACGCTATCGGCGGCGGCGGCGCGTCGGCGGCGGGACCCTCGGCGGCGCCGGCAAGGAAGCGGTGGAGGTCGCTCAGGCGGTAGCGGCGATCGCCGCGCGGGTTGATCCGGTAGTAGCGCAGGCGGCCGGCGTCGCTCCAGGCCCGAATCGTGTTCGGGTGGACGCCCAGGACCTGCGCCGCTCGCGTGACCGTGAGCGTCGCGTCCATCGGCCGCGAGACCAGTGGCGTGATCGTTGGCACCCAACCCCCGCAGGATTTGTGAAGTTCGAGGCCACTCTACGAACCCCACAGATCTTGCCAATAGGACGAAGGTCCCATCGGGCGGCGCGCCGCGTCAACCGGGCGGGTCCGGTCTCCGGGGCCCTCCGGTCGCGCGGACGAAGAGCAGGGTCAGGACCATGGCCAGGATGCCGACGCCGGCCACCCCGAGGATCGCCGCCAGGGGCGCCCCGACGAGGCCGGGTCCCTGGCCGGACGAGCGCGTATCGGAGCCGGTGACCGCGGTCGGGTCCGGGGAGGCCGCGAACGCGCTGCCGGGCAGCACCAGCATGACAAGGCCGATCACCACCAGGGCCACGGCCGCCACGAGCAGGATCGTTGCCGCGCGGGCTCGGGCCGACGATCCGCCGGCGAGGATGCGCATGGCCTCGGACTGCTCCAGGGTGGTCAGGATGAGGGGCCGCCCGAGGCCCGCCCCGAGTCGCGGCCCGCCGTCCGGGCCGAGGGCCGGCACGCCGGCGATCGTCGCGTGCTCCACGTTCGAGACGAGCTCCACCACGACCCGGGCCGGCAGGGTGTCGTCGAGGTCCTCGGGGGCCCGATCGCCGAGGTCGCCGACGATCCCGACCGTCTCGCGCGGGACCACCACGAGCCCGTCGTCGAGGGCGTCCGTGTCGATGGCGATGCCATCCAGGCCTTCCCGGACCTCGAACGGCACGACCTCGCGGACGATGTCGAAGTCCGTCCACGCGCCGGCCCGGCGGGCCTGGAAGCGCGTCCGGCGGAAGACGAGGGGCCGGTGGTCGAGGTCCTCGAAGTCGGTCTCGCTGTCGAGGCGGCCCGTTACGCGCACGAAGGCGGGCCGGCCGCCGCGGGCGATGTCGAGGGCCTCGGCGACGGTAACGGACGGGGCCGAGGCCAGCAGCCGGCCGACCCGAAACCGGGATCCGTAGCCCCGGAGCACGAGGATCCCGCCGCCGAGGGCGGCGACGCCGGCGAGGATCACGACGAGGCCGTCCACGGCCGCGAATGATAGCCCGGCCGCCCCATGGAGCCGGGTCCGGGCCGCCGTGGCGACGCCCGGTGCGAGGTCCGGGGCATGGAAAGGCCCGGAGAAACCTACCCGACACATGGACCTTGATGCGATCGCAGCCGTTAGTGTCGCTCAGCCCCTCCGGGCTGGGAACAACGCTACGGGCGCCACCACCCCGGCGTCAACGGCATCTGTCCACCAGATGTGCCTCGAGGCACCGGGTTGTCCACCCTGCGTCCACATCGGGTGCTGGACCGGAGACGAGCCAGGCCGACGCCGGCCGGTGCAGGACGGCGCGGGCCCCTCAGCCGGCGGGCCGCGACGGGCCTCTCAGCCGGAGGGGCGCCCGGTCGCCGGGTCGAGCACGCTGTGCTGGCCGTCGTAGCTGGTCAGGACCAGCTGGCCGCCGACGAGCTCGACCGCAGTTACGACGTCGGAATGGGCGATTCGCCAGGCAACGGTGCCGTCGGCCTCGAGGGCGAACGTCTCCAGCTCCCCCTGGACCAGGACGTGGCGGAGGCGCGGTGACGCGAGGGCGGCCAGGATCGGCGTCGCCGAGCGGTGGCTCCAGGCCAGCGTGCCGCTGCGGGCCTCGAAAGCGTAGGCGTGGAAGCCGTACTTCACGACGAGGAGGCCGGCGCTGTCCCAGTACACGGCGGCCGGCTCGTCGTTCAGGGTGGAGGCGAGGCGGACGGTCCAGGCCCCGGCCGGCCCGTCGATCCGCAGCTCGGCCCGGCAGCGCTCGTCGGGATCCTCGGCGACGAGTGGGCCGAGGTCGATAAGGCTGCCGCCGGCCTCGGTCAGGGCGAAGACGTCGGCGGCCTGGCCCGATCCGCCCCAGCGCCAGCGGGCGCGCAGGCCACCGGGATAGGTGACGGTCGCGTCGTGCGGGGCGCCGGCTCGGCCGGCGCCCCGGCCTGACGCCATCAGACCGCCTGGACGGCGTTCGCCGGTCCCGGCCGGCCGCCGTCCTCGGTCATCGGCGCCACGATGGCATCGGCGAGCATGCGGAGCGTTGCGGGCGCCACCGGGAAGACCGCCGTCGGCAGGCCAGCGGCGGCCCACACGACCGGGTATCGCCCGAGGTCGGGGTCCATCACCACCCTGATCCGCCGGCCGTGACCGATCGGGGGGATGCCCCCGATCACGAAGCCGGTCAGGTCGTTCGCCTCGTCCGCGGTCGCACGGCGGATCTCCGACCGGCCGAGGATCGCGCCCAGGCGCGGCAGCGAGACGCGGTTGGGACCCGAGACCAGGCACAGGACCGGCTCCAGCGTCCCATCGTCGCCCGGGGTCGCGAAGACGAGCGACTTCACGATCTGGCCGAGCTCCACTCCCACCGCCCTGGCGGCCTCTTCAGCCGTGTGCGTCGACTCGTCGAAGAGGGTGACCTCGATGGCCACGCCCTTGCGTTCGGCGGCCTCGATGACGCGCCGGATCGCCGCATGATGGATGGTGGGTGGCACGGCCGCGAGTCTAGCATCGGGCCGGGCATGCCTCGAACGTGGCGCGCGCTACGATCGGCGGCGCATGGATGCGGTGGTCTTCGACTGGGACGGGACGCTCGTCGACACCCTGCCGGCGATCACGAAGGCCAACGCCGAGGTCCTCGGGTCGTACGGGGTTCGCTACGACGATGCGGCCTATCGCGCCGCCTACAGCCCGGACTGGCGGGGGATGTACCGGCGCCTCGGCGTGCCCGCGGCCGAGATCGAGGCCGCCGGTGGTCGCTGGCTCGAGGCCTACCGCGCCCTGATGGGCGAGGCCCGCGCCTTTCCGGGCGTCGCCGATGCGCTGGCCGCCCTCCGCAGGGCGGGCTACGTGATGGGCCTCGTGACCGCGGGGGACCGGCGGGTGGTGGAGCACCAGCTCGATTCGACCGGCCTCGGCGAGCTCCTGCCGGTCCGCGTCTGCGGCGACGACATGCCGTTCGCCAAGCCCCATCCGGCGCCGCTCCTCCGGGCGCTCGGGGAGCTCGGGCTGATCGCCCGACCGGAGCGCGCGATCTACGTGGGCGATGCGCCCGACGACATGCGGATGGCTCGATCCGTGGGGGCCCGGGGCATCGGCATCGAGTCGATCCTCGGCGAGCGCGGCGACCTGGCCGCGGCCGGCGCGTCCGAGGTGGCGGCATCCGTCACGGCCTGGGTGGCCGCCTTCCTGGGCACGGCAGCCGGACGGTGAGCAGGCCGCTTCGCGCCCTCGTCGTTGCCGACGGCGCCGCCCCGACCCGGCCCGACCTCGACGAAGCCTGGCCAGGCTGGGACGACGGGCGGGGGATCGCGGTCGACATGGTGCCGACCGACAAGGACGCCTCGGACACCGAGCTCGGGGTGCTCGCCGCGATCGCCGCCGGTGATCGCTCCGTGGTCATCCTCGGTGCCCTCGGCGGACCGCGGCCGGATCACGCGCGCGCCAACGTTTCCCTCCTGGGCCATCCCGCGGCAGCCGGCTGCGCCGTCACGATCCTCGATCCCATGGCCCGCATCCGCCTCCTGGCAGGACGCGCCGGGCAGTTGAGCCTGACCGGCCGGGTCGGCGACGTCGTCTCGCTGATTCCCCTCGAGACCACGACGGGGATCACGACCTCCGGCCTTCGATACGCCCTGGCCGGGGCGACGCTGGACCCCGGGCCCGCCCGCGGGATCTCGAACGTCCGCACCGCGACCGAGGCGACCGTCGTCATCAGGCGTGGGCGGCTGCTCCTGGTGGAGGCCCCTGCTAGGCTCTCCCGATGAGCGTTCCCAACGTCGGCGATCTCGCCCCGGAGATCAGCCTTCCCGACGACCACGGGGGCAGCCATCGCCTCGCCGACCAGCGGGGTCGCTGGACGATCGTGTACTTCTATCCTGCGGACGACACGCCCGGCTGCACGACCGAGGCCTGCCAGTTCCGGGACATGGACGCGGAGGTCAGGGACACCGGGGCCGACGTGTGGGGGATCAGTCCGGACGGGGCCGCCAGCCACCGCCGCTTCCGGGAGAAGTTCCAGCTGCCCTTCACCCTCCTCTCGGACGAGGACCATGCCGTCGCCGAGGCCTACGGGGCGTGGACGCTGAAGACCAACTACGGCCGCGAGTACATGGGCATCCAGCGCTCGAGCTTCCTCGTCGATCCGGACGGGCGGATCGCCCGGGTCTGGCCAAAGGTCAAGGCCGACGGCCATGCCGCGGAGGTCCTGGCCGCCCTCAGCGAGGCCCGCGCCGCCCGCGCGGCGGCCCCGTCCTGACGATCGCCAGCACCGTGGCCGCCCAGTCGTCCGGACCGGTCGAGACTCCGCACGAGTGGCGTCCGGCGCGCTTCATGGTCATCGTGGCCCACCCCGACGACGCCGATTTCGGGCCGGCCGCGACGGCCGCCCGCTGGATCGATGCCGGGTCGGCCGGTTGGCTGGTCTGCTGCACCAGCGGCGATCAGGGTGGCGAGGACCATGCGGCCGATCCCCTCGAGCTCGCGGCGATCCGCGAGGCCGAGCAGCGGGCGGCCGCAGCCGTGGTGGGCTACGAGGGCGTCTCCTTCCTGCACCAGCCCGACGGCGCCCTCGCCAACGACCTCGCCCTCCGCGAGCTGCTCGTGCGCGAGATCCGGACCTTCCGCCCCGATGCGGTCCTGGCGACCGACCCCGAGACGCTCTTCCACGGGGACGGCGGCATCAACCACACGGACCACCGGGCGGCGGCCATCGCGGCCGTCGACGCGGTCTATCCCGCGGCACGGAACCCGATGTCGTTTCCGTGGCTGGCTCGTGACGGGCTCGCCCCGCACGAGGTTCGCCGGCTCTACCTCTTCTGGTCCAACCACGCCACTGCCCGGGTCGACGTCACGGCCACGATCGGGCGCAAGGTCGACGCCCTCCGTGCCCACGCCAGCCAGATCAAGCATCCCGAGAAGCTCGACGAGCGGATGCGCGCCTGGGCCAGGGAGGAAGGCGCCGCCATCGGGGTGGCGGCGGGCGAGGCCTTCCGGGTCATCGTGATCGACGAGGATCCCGACGACGGGAGCCCGGAGGGGACGGACGCGGCCGAAGCCGAGGCGGCGGCAGCCGAGGCGGCATCGCAGGAGCGCTGAGCGGGTGCTCCCGACGGGTGGAGGTCGGCGCCTCAGGCCCGGGTACGGGGCTCCATGAGCGTGGCCCGAACACGATCCCAGGAGCTCCAAAGTCGTTTGAGGTCCGACCCACCACCGGCCGCGAGGGCCCGGACCTCCTCGAGGTCCATCGTCGGCGCCTCCGCGGTGAGGAAGTCGTCGGTCGCGATCGTGACCTCGCGGTACAAGGAAGCGATCTCCTCCTGCGTCGGCCAGGCCCGGATGCGTCGCGGCTCGAGCCCGGCCGCGGCAACAGCGGCCGTCAGGTCGCGATAGGTCGGGACATGGCCATCGGCCCAGCCATCGACGCCATCGAAGCGATAGCCGAGGCCTGCCAGGGCGCCCGCGATCTCGCGGCACTGCGGCACCGTGAACGTATCCCAGAAGGGATTGCCGACCGGGAAGTCGAGCCAGCCCGCGCGGACAGCGCGATCGGCGATGGCGCTGACGAGGGCCAGGATCGACGCGTGCCACGGTCGGCGCTCCGCGGCGTCCGTGCCGGCGAGCGCCGCGGTGGCGGCGAAGAGGGCCTGGTGGTCGCCGCGAAGGATCCGGACCAGGGCTGGCACGTCGGGGTCGGCGCCGTCCACGGCGGGCTCGGGTCGGGCCGTCGGTTCGGTTACCGGGGCTTGGATCGGCGCGCCGTTCGGCGCGCCAGGCGCGTCCGCCGCTTCGGACCGGGTTTCGAGGAGGGCGGTCGCGGTGGGCATGCCCGTCCGGTAGAGGCGTTCCGCGGCCAGGGCCGCCCGGACCCTCAGGGCATCGAGTGCGGGATCCCGCTCCGGCACGATCGGGATGCCCGACGCGACCGGCATTGGAGCGGCAAAGGGAACGGTCGTTCGGTAGCGGTCGGCCGTCGCGGCCATGATGGGGGCCGGCCAGCCGAGGGATCCGGGAGGTGGTGGATCGGCCGGCGGGTCGTCCCGATCGAGCCGTCGGCGGTCGGCGGGACCGCCGCGCGCGGGCTCCGCGGTGTGGGTGACGAAGGCGTCGGAGGACAGGGTCGCGGCGCGCCGGGGCACGGCGCCATGCTCAACCGTGAGGCGAACCTCGCGGGCCGCCGGTCGCGCGCCCATCACCATGACGAGGGCCGAACCGCTCGCGACGCCGAGCACGAGCCCGAGCGCCAGGAAGGCGAACTCGCTGGCGGTCATCTCCCGTCCTTCCCGGCCGGCAACGTCCCACCGACCATCGTCCGGCATTGAGCGTAGCTGCGAGCATGGAGCGCGTCAACCCGCGATCGTGCTTGCGATCGTGCTCGTGTCGCGATCGTGCTCGCGATCGTGCGAGCATCCCCTGCCGCTCGCGCCCTGCCGCTCGCGCACACGGGGGCCTCACGCTCCCCGCTCGCGCTCGCGCTCACGCGAGGTTCTTTGCGCTGCCGATCCGCCGGATGGTAGATTCCCGGTGCCGGCCGGTCCCCGCCGGTCTTCTTGTTCGCCCCGCCTCCCAGCGCCGTCAAACGAGAAAGGCACAACCGCCCACTTTGGCTCTCGACCTGCACCAGGAATTCCTCGTCCAGCCCGTCGACGCCTCGTGGTTGCAGTGCAACATCGAGTGCCAGGAGGCGTGCCCGGTCGGGACGAACTGCCGCGGCTACCTGAACCTCGCGGCCGAGGGCCGCTTCGAGGAGGGCTACATCCTGTCGCGGGAGCCGAACCCCGTTGCGGCGATGTGCTCGTATGTCTGCTCCGCCCCGTGCGAGCGGGCCTGCCGTCGCGGCGACATCGACCGCCCCCTCGCCATCCGGGCGATGAAGCGCTTCCTCGTCGAGTGGCACGAGGCATCGGGGATCCCGGACGTCATGCCCCACATCGAGGCCCGCAGCGAGCGCGTCGCGGTCGTCGGGGCGGGTCCGGCGGGGATCGCCGTTGCCCGCGAGCTGGCGATGAAGGGCTACGCGGTCGACGTCTATGACAGCCTGCCCTACGGCGGCGGCACGATGCTCATCGGCGTGCCGGCCTTCCGCCTGCCGCGCGAGGCCATCGAGATGGACGTCCGCCTGGTCGAGCGGCTGGGCGTCCGCTTCCACTTCAACACGACGATCGGCCGGGACCTCACCTTCGAGGATCTCCAGCGGGATCACGACGCGGTGGCCATCACCGCCGGGGCGATGAACGCGGTCGCCCTGGATGTGCCCGGCGCGGACCTCGAGGGCGTCGACTACGGCGTCGACTTCATGAAGCGGGCCAACCTCGGCGAGGAGCTGACCGTCGGCCACGACGTGGTCGTCATCGGCGGCGGCTACACGGCCATGGACTGCTCGCGCACCGCCCTCCGTCACGGCGCCGACCGTGTCTCGATCGTCTATCGCCGGACGCGCTCGGAGCTGGTGGTCGACGAGGAGGAGCTGGGCGAGACCGAGCGCGAGGGCGTCCGCATGGAGTTCCTGGCCAGCCCGGTCGAGGTCCTCGGCGAGGACGGCCACGTGACGGGCGTCAAGTTCATCCGCAACAAGCTCGGCGCACCCGACGCCTCGGGGCGCCGCTCGCCCGTGCCGATCGAGGGCTCCGAGTTCGTCATCGCGGCCGACGTCGTCATCCCGGCCGTGTCGCAGGCGGCGGACCTGACGTTCCTCCCGGTGGAGTCGGCCTTCGAGGTCAACCGGGGCCGCCTCAAGGTCGACCCGGCGACCTACGCCACGAACGTCCGGGGCGTCTTCGCCTGCGGCGACTTCGTGACCGGTCCCACCACCCTCATCGAGGCCGCCGGCCACGGCAAGAAGGCGGCGTACGCGATCGACCGCTACCTCGCCGGCCGGACCGACGTCACGGTCGCCGCCAACGTCAAGGTCACCAGCTCGTGGCGCCACGAGATGCCCGAGTTCTACGACATCCTGCCGCGCCAGCACATCCCGATGGTCTCCCTCACCGCCCGGATGCCGTCGACCGACCCGTCGGTCAACTTCACGACCCCCGTCGAGCTGGGCTACGACGCCACGGCGGCGGTCACCGAGTCGACCCGCTGCCTGATGTGCAACTACAACATCTGGTTCGATCCCTTCCGCTGCGTCCTATGCGGCGCCTGCGCCGATGTCTGCCCGGAAGGCGTCATCCACATGGTCGACATCAACCAGCTCAAGAGCGAGGGCCTCCTGTCAGAGGTCGAGGAGGCGTATGGCTGGGAGAACGGCGGGGCGATGATCCTGGACGAGGAGCGCTGCATCCGCTGTGCGCTGTGCGTCAAGCGATGCCCCTTTGACGCCATTACGATGGAGCGGTTCGAGCTCCAGGAGGTCTCGACGGACGGCCGGCTCTACAAGGAGTCGTACCGCGATGCCCAGCTCGCCGGGACCGCCGGCGTGGCAGGAGGTTCCAGGTGAGTTTCCTCGAGCGGGTGGATACCTCCATCCGCCGCAGCCCGGTCTGGCGATCGATCTTCCGCAACCCGTACCCCAACGACGAGCGGTCGCGGGCCTACGCGGTCATGAACAACGTCTTCCTGCACCTCCACCCGGTGCGGGTCCGCCAGCACGCCGTCCGCTTCGCCTACACCTTCTGCCTCGGCGGCCTGTCCTTCTTCCTGTTCCTCGTCCTGACCGTGACGGGCGTCTACCTGATGTTCTTCTACGTCCCGTCGGCAACGCAGGCCTACACGAACATCCTGGATCTCCAGACACGGGTCGCGTTCGGGCTGCTCACCCGGAACATCCATCGGTGGGGCGCCCACCTGATGGTCTTCTTCGTCTTCCTGCACATGATGCGGGTCTTCTATCACGGGGCCTACAAGCCGCCCCGCGAGTTCAACTGGGTGGTCGGGGTCGTCCTCCTGTTCCTGACGATCATGCTCAGTTTCACCGGCTACCTCCTGCCCTGGGACCAGATCGCCTACTGGGCCATCACCATCGGCTCGAACATGGCCGGCTACGCGCCGCTCTTCAACGTCCCGGGCAAGGTCCTGCTGTTGGGCGGCCTCGAGGTCGGCCAGAACACGCTCCTGCGCTTCTATGTCCTCCACATCATGGTGTTCCCGCTGGTGGCGGCCCTCTTCATGGCCGTCCACTTCTGGCGGATCAGGAAAGATGGAGGAATCAGCGGCCCGCTATGACGGCTCACCCGGGCGTTGTTGCCTCCGCGCGGTCGCTCACGCACCTTGTAGTGCGCTCGCGACCGTGCTCGGCTCCGCCTTCGGCTGAGCTCGTCCTAACGGGCCCAACTGCTGGTATGAGTGCCAATTCATGACCGACACGAAGAAGCCGGACGAGACGCGGGTCGTGGCGCCGGTCGATCCGACCCGGCGAACAGAGATCGACAAGCAGCGCGTGCCGATGTCGGCGCGGCCATACCGGCTGCTCGCGCTGGTCAAGCAGGACGCCGTCGTCCGGGTCCAGAAGGAGCCCGACGACACGGTCATGACCTGGCCGCACCTGCTCTCGATCGAGTTCCTCGCGGCCGGCGTCATGAGCGTCTTCCTGCTCCTCATGGGGCTCTTCATCAATGCCCCGCTCGAAGAGCTGGCCAACGGCAACGTGACGCCCGCGGTGGCCAAGGCGCCCTGGTACTTCCTGGGGCTCCAGGAGCTGCTGGCCTACTTCCACCCGTCGGTGGCCGGGGTCCTGGTCCCGGGCTTCGTGCTCGTCGGCGCCGCCCTGATCCCGTACGTGGATCGCCGGAACGCCGCGACGCGGCCGTCGGAGCGGAAGACGGCGGTGGTCCTCTTCTCGCTCTTCTGCATCCTGGGCCTGACCCTGACCTTCATCGGCATCTTCTTCCGCGGCCCCGGCTACAGCTTCGTCATCCCGTACCTGCCGTTCTTCCAGAACAGCACGAACGGGCTTCACTTCGCCCTCTGAGCCGCCTCGCAGGGAGATCCGGGAGACCATGAGCAACTACCACGTCGAGCCCGCCGACAAGCCCCAGGCCCTGACCGGCCAGGCGATCAAGTCCCTGCGCCAGCACCCCGTCCAGGGGATCTCGCGGCGCCGGCTGCTCCGCCTGTCGCTCGGCGGCGGCATGGCGGTCTGGCTGACCGAGGTCCTCGGCGGCACCCTGAACTTCCTGTGGCCGAACCTCAGCGGGGGCTTCGGCGGCCTCGTCAAGATCGGCACCTTCGACGACGTCAAGATCAAGAGCGGCCAGTTGCCGGTCGCGGACGGGTTCCCCGCCTACTTCCCCGATGCCCGCGCCTTCATCGTCCTGATGGACACGTCGCGCCAGAACTTCGTCGAGGGCGAGGACAAGACGGGCGAGGGGACGGCCCTCAACGTGCGGGCCCTGTACCAGCGCTGCCCGCACCTCGGCTGCAAGCCGAACCCGTGCCTCAAGAACTTCTGGTTGGAATGCCCCTGTCACGGCTCGCGCTACGACCGCCTCGGAATCAAGGCGCTCGGCGCCCAGTACGGGCCGGCGCCCCGGAGCATGGACCGCTTCTCGGCCAAGGTCGACAGCGCGGGAACCCTGACGCTCGACACCTCGAAGATC
>JACQEH010000042.1 GCA_016200675.1 Chloroflexota bacterium
CGCCGCGGCGCAGGCGCCTCAGGTCGTCGTCGCTCAGGTGCTCGACCATCTGGAGCAGCCGGGGATCGCGTCCGAAGAAGTGCTCGCGGATGTAGGCGCCGGTCTCGATCGAGTAGCGCTGCCACTCGCCGTCGACCGTGTCGTTCATCGCGTCCACCAGCACGCCCTCGTAGTCCTGGGCCAGCAGGGCGTCCCATTCGCGCGCCCACAGCACCTTGATCACGTTCCAGCCCGCGCCGGTGAAGACCGCTTCCAGCTCCTGGACGATCTTGCCGTTGCCGCGCACCGGGCCGTCGAGGCGCTGGAGGTTGCAGTTGACGACGAAGGTCAGGTTGTCGAGGCCCTCGCGGGCGGCGACGTGGAGGGCCCCGAGGGCCTCGGGCTCGTCCGTCTCGCCGTCGCCGAGGAAGGCCCAGACCCGCGACTTCGAGGTGTCGAGGAGGCCGCGGTTGGCGAGGTAGCGGTTGAAGCGGGCCTGGTAGATGGCCGAGATCGGGCCGAGGCCCATGGAGACCGTCGGGAACTCCCAGAAGTCGGGCATGAGTCGGGGATGCGGGTACGACGAGAGGCCGTCCTGAGGCGGCGTCTCGCGCCGGAAGTGGTCGAGCTGGCCCTCGCTGATCCGGCCCTCCAGGAAGGCCCGGGCGTAGATGCCCGGCGCCGCGTGGCCCTGGTAGAAGACCTGGTCACCCGGCCCGTCGCCGTCCTTGCCCCGGAAGAAGTGGTTGAAGCCGACCTCGTAGAGCGTGGCCGCCGAGGCGTACGTGGCGAGGTGGCCGCCGATGCCCGCGTAGCTCGTGTTGGCCCGCAGGACCATCGCCACGGCGTTCCAGCGGATGAGGCGACGGATGCGCCGCTCGAGCTGCTCGTCGCCGGGGAAGAACGGCTCCTGCTCCGGGCTGATGGTGTTGATGTAGCGGGTGTTCGTGAGGGGCGGCAGGCCGACCTGCAGCTGGCGCGCCCGCTTGAGGAGCTTGAAGAGGAGGAACCGGGCGCGGCTCTCGCCCTCGTCCTCGACGACCTGGTCGAGGGACTCGATCCACTCGCCGGTCTCGCTCTCGTCGATGTCGGGGAGCTGGTGCTTGAACTCGTCGACGTACATCCGCCGAAGGGTAGCCCAGGCGGCCCCGGGCCGCGTCGCGGCACGGTCGCGTCGACGTTGCGGAACGGTCGAAATTCGCGTCCGACGAGGCCTGGAGCCGGGCGATGCCGATGGCGCCCGATCAGCGATCCCGGCAGAAGGTCAGGCCGACGGTCCCAGCAGGCTGCCGACCCGGTCGACCAGCCGGCGGAGCGGCGAGGCGGCCCCGGCCGGTCTCCGCAGGGCGAGCCAATGGTCGGCAAAGGCCGCGTGGGCCGCCCACTCCGACCGGTCGTCGAGCGGCGCGAGCTCGCTGACTCCCCGCCGTCGCAGGGCGCTGAGGATCACGAAGTCGGCCAGGTGCGGGTTCCGCGGCATGACCGGTCCATGGAGATACGTCCCGATGCGAAGGCCGGCCATTCCGGCGTCCCCCGGCATGGCCAGGAAGCCCTCCCGGCCGCGACCGTCGTTGCCATTCCCGACGACGACGCTCCCGAGGTCCCGGGCGCCCGGCCCGAGGACGGTCTGGCCGCTGTGATTCTCGAATCCCACGAGCTCGGCGGCCGCCCCTCGGTGGCCCGCGCGCTCGGCGGAGGCGCGCCCCAGCTCGGCGATGGGCGATCCGTCGGGAAGCTGCACGACCACCCCGCCCACCGCCCGCTCGCTGTCCGCGCCCGCGGATGTCTCGACATCCAGCAGCCCGGGGCCCACCAGATCCCCGACCAACGGCGACCGGTAGTCGTGCCCCAGGTTCTGGTACCCGCCGCAGACCGCCACCAGCGAGGCGCCGCCGGCCACGGTGTCGCGGAGCGGGACGGCGAGGCGCTCCAGCCCGCGGGCGACGGCGACCTGCTGTCGATCCTGGCCACCGCCGATGAACACGATGTCGGCGTCGGCCAGGGCCCGCCCGTCGTCGGCCCCGGCAGCCCGCACGTCGACCTCGAAGCCTCGCCACCGGCAGCGCTGGGCGAGGACTCGGACATTGCCGCTGTCCCCGTACAGGTTGAGCAGGTCCGGGAAGAGGTGGACGACCACGACTGGCGGGCCCGACGTCACGCGGTTCACAGGGGCATGGCCGAGGTGAGCGACTTCGACGCCAGCTCCGCGCGGAGGGCGATCATCGCCGTGTAGGTCGCGGCGACCACGCAGGTCGCCCCGACAGGGGTGGCCGCGATCGCCCACTGGAGGCCCATCGCCGGCGAGTCGGCCATCCCGAGGTAGCCGGGGATGGCACCGCCATTCTCCCCCACGAGCAGGTACTTGAGGCGGACCTCGAAGTCGAGACCCGGGCGTCCGGCGATCACGAACGAGCGGCCCCGGACCAGGCGCGTCGGGTCGACGTCCCAGTACCAGGACACGTCACGACCATCCTGGTGGTTGTCGCTGAAGACGAGCAGGACGCAGGGCACCTCCGCCGGGCGAGCACCGGCGATCAACTGGGCGAGCTCACCGAGGCTGGCCGGGTTCTTGATCAGGGCGAGGACGACGCGCCGCCCTTCGATGTCGAGCTCCTCGAACCGGGCGAACGGGACGGACAGGCCGGCGAGCGCGGCCACGGCCTGGGCGGGCTGGACGCCGAGCGCGGCGGCGGCGGCGACGGCGGCGGCGGCGTTGTAGGCGTTGCCCAGCGATGGCAGGCGGACCCCGACGCTCGCGCCGCCGGCCGGGATGCGATCGGCCATGGCTGCCCAGCCGAAGCGGAGTGTCTGGCCCGTGAACGTCCGCTCCACGGCGTCCACCGTGATCCACGGCTGCGGCCGGCCGAAGCCGCAGGACGGGCAGCCGTAGGCGCCGAGGTGAGCGATCGAGGTCCACCGATACGTGAGCGCGGCGCCGCACACGGGACACCCCGAGACGTCGGTCGCCACGTGCGGCTCCCCGGCAGCCGAATCCGGGGCCCCAAGCCCGAACGAGACGGTCCGAGGCCGATCGCCGATCAGCGCCCGTTGGCGGGGATCGTCGGCACACCAGACGATGATCGTGTCCGCGGGCAGGCGCTCGAGCATCCCGGCCCAGATCCTGACGATCCGATCGGTCTCGCCGAACCGGTCGAGCTGGTCCCTGAAGAGATTGGTGAGGACGACGACGGACGCGGGAACGGCCTCGACGACGGGCGGCAGGGCGGCCTCGTCGACCTCGAGCACGGCCGTGGCCTCGGCATGACGCAGGCGGCCGCCCGCGCCCGCCTCGGCCATCAGCGTCGACGCCACCGCCTGCTGGAGGTTCGCCCCGGACCGGTTCGCGATCACGTGCCGGCCCGCGGCCGAGAGGATCCCGGCGAGGTAGTGCGCCGTGGATGTCTTGCCGTTCGTGCCCGAGACGAGGCAGACCGACGCGAGATCCGTCGCGAGGCGCGCGGTGATGCCCGGGGCCGCGAGCTCGGCAACGTAGCCGGGGATGGCCGAGCCGCGTCGGCCGGTGGCGCGCGAGGCGCGCGCCGCGACGCGACCGACCATGACGGCGAATGCGTCGCGGGGTCGGATTCGCCTGGAGGCAGGCGACATGGGGCGTTGCGGCGCGCGTCGTGGGTCGCGAGGTTCGAGCGGCTGAGCGATGAGGACCTCTCGGGTGGGTTGCGGCTTGGAGCGCAGGCCGAGGGGCGTTCCGGCGCGGGCTGGCGAACCTGCCCCGACCGAGCGACCATCGTCGGACGTGCGCGGCGAACTCGGCCGGCCGGCGCAGGGCGCCATGCTACGCGCCCCCGACGGCCTGTGCTAGCGTCGGGTCGTGCAGCCTTTCGACCCTCGGACGGCCCTCATCGTGGTGGATGTCCAGAACGACTTCGCCGATCCGACGGGGTCCCTCAGCGTCGCCGGCGGGGAGGCGGTGATCCCCATCGTCAATGCCACGGCCTGGGCCGCGATCCGGGCGGGCGCGTTCACGGCCTACACCCAGGACTGGCACCCAGCGCACACCCCCCACTTCGCCGAGGATGGCGGCATCTGGCCGGTCCATTGCATCGGCGGCCAGTGGGGGTCGGCCTTCCACCCGGCGCTCGAGGTCCTGGGCCCCTCGGTCCACAAGGGCGCGAACGGCGAGGACGGCTACTCCGGCTTCACGATGCGCGATCCCGCGAGCGGGACCGAGATCCCGACCGAGATGGATGCCCTCCTCCGTGTCCGGGGCATCAGGCAGGTCGTCGTCTGCGGCCTGGCGACCGACTACTGCGTGAAGGCGACCGCGCTCGATGCCGTCCGGCTCGGCCATGCGACGGCCGTCCTCCTCGATGGGATCGCCGCCGTCGACCTCGCGCCCGGCGATGGCGAGCGGGCGCTGGCCGAGCTCGGGGCTGCGGGCATCGCCCTCGTGCGGTCGGTCGACCTGACCGCGCGGCCCTGAGCCTCGTGCGCGTCCATCTCGTCGACGCCACCTACGAGCTCTTCCGGGCCCACTACGCGCCGCGTCCGCCGGTCCTCGGACGGGGCGGCGTCAACCTGTCTGGCGTCTCGGGGCTCGTCGACCAGCTCCTGTACCTCCTGCGCGAGTCGGGCGCCACGCACGTCGGCTGCGCCACCGACCGGGTCATCGAGTCGTTCCGGAACGACCTCTACCCCGGCTACAAGTCGTCGGCCGGGATGCCGCCCGAGCTGCTGGGCCAGTTCCCCATCGCCGAGGCGGCCATCGAGGCGCTGGGCCTGGTCCTCTGGCCGATGGTCGAGTTCGAGGCGGATGACGCGATCGCCGCCGCCTGCCGGCGCTTCGCCGCGGATCCCTCGGTCGAACGGATCTTCGTCTGCACCCCCGACAAGGACATGGCCCAGCTCGTCGAG
Source organism: Chloroflexota bacterium (assembly GCA_016200675.1). Taxonomy (GTDB): domain Bacteria; phylum Chloroflexota; class Limnocylindria; order Limnocylindrales; family CSP1-4; genus UBA5189. Next base: position 4,852 of record JACQEH010000042.1, read on the forward strand.
GGCGAGCGGATCGTCCTCCTCGACCGCCGCCGGCAGATCACCTACGACGACGCCGGGGTCCGGGCAAAGTGGGGCGTGGCGCCAGCGTCGATCCCCGACTGGCTGGCCCTCGTCGGCGATGCATCGGACGGCTTCCCGGGCCTGCCCGGCTGGGGCGCGAAGTCGGCGGCGGCCGTCCTCCTCCGCTACGACCACCTAGAGGGCATCCCGGAGAAGGCCTCGCGCTGGGACGTCCGGAGCCTCCGCGGCAGCGTGACGCTCGCGGCCACCCTGCGGGACCACTGGGACGAGGCCCTCCTGTATCGATCCCTCGCCCGCCTCAGGACGAGTGAGGATGGCGTGGACATCCCGCAGGACAGCGCGGAGGCCCTCCGCTGGCGCGGCGTGCCGGTCGATCGCTGGCGGGCCTTCTGCGACGAGTGGGGCCTCGACCGGCTGCGGGACCGACCGCATCGCTGGCGCGCGGAATCCTGAGCTGCCGGATCAGGTCCCGGCGATCAGCGCCAGGAGCCGCTCCCGGTGGGCGGGCGGGGCGGCCAGGACCCCGATCGACTTCGTCGTGGCCGCGATCCGGAACCAGGGGCCGCCGTCGAGATCGCTGACCGACGCGCCGGCCCGTTCGGCGATCAGGCCGGTCGCAGCGATGTCCCAGGTCGAGAGGCCACCCTGCTGGACGAACGCGTCGAAGCGCCCGTTCGCGACATAGGCAAGGGCAAGCGCCGCGGAGCCCATCGAGCGGGGAACGCGGATGGCCGTGCGCACGCCGCGGGCCCGTGAGGTCGAGGACCGGCCGTTGAGGGCCATCGAGATCACGAAGTCGCTGAGCCGCTCCTTGGCCGATGCCCGGACCTCCCGCCCGTTGAGGGTCGCCGGGCCGCTGGCCGTCGCCGCGAAGGACTCGTCACGGGTCGGATCCCGGACCACGCCGACGACCGGACGGCCATCGACAACCAGGGCGATCGAGACGCAGAAGACGGGGATGCCGTTGGCATAGTTGATCGTCCCGTCGAGGGGATCGACGACCCACACCCGGCCGACCCCGGACGACGCGGTCTCGCCCTGGGCCGCGTCGTGTTCGCCGGTCTCCTCGGCCAGGAGCGCATCGCCGGGAAACGCCGCCCGGATCCCGTCCAGGATCAGCGCCTCGGACAGGTGGTCGACCTCGGTGACCACGTCGCGAGCCGACTTGTAGCCGATCCGTTCGACCCGCTCGTAGCGCTCCATCTGGAGCTCGCCGGCCCGCGCCGCGAGGTCCAGGGCGACGCCCAGCTCGGACGTGTACCGCCCCCCGGGCCGTGCCGTCACGGCGACTGGCAGTCGACCGCGAGATCGACGGGCTGGTCTCCGAAGGCCTTGACGGTGGCGACGAAGGCGACGGTCCGTCCGGCCGGGACGTTGGGCGTCTGGATCAGCTGGGCCGGCCCGCCCGGCTCCCGGTCCGCTCCGAGCAGGCGGCACGTCGTGGCCGAGCCGTTCGTGCCCGCGTTGGTCACCGCGACCGTCACCGCGAGGCCCCCCCTCGGGGCGGCGGTCACGCCGTGGATCGCACCACTGAAGGGGCCGATGCCCTGCATCGCCCCGCGGCCGAGGACGGCCAGGATCAGGACGAAGAGGAGGATTCCGCCGGCGGCGATGGCGTGGACCTGGGTGGCCGCGGGCTGCTTCAGGCCGAGCGGGTTGCAGTCCTCGCAGAGGGCCTCGTGGACCGGGATCGGGCGGCCACACCGGACGCAGCCGTGCGTCGGCTCGGGGCGCGTCGCGAGGGAGGTCGGGGATGTCGATGGGGTCATGCGCCGTCGATGGTGCCACGAACCGTGGGCGTGGGAGTCGGGCGTGGTGAGGCTGCCCCCGGGTGGTGGGCGAACTCCCCGCTATTGCCTCATCGCCGCGCCATCGCCAGCATCGATACATGCCGGGTTGCCGCGCCTCCAGGTTCGAAGTCGGGCGCTGCCGACGTCGTCATCCCGGGCGGCAGGTACGGTGCTGAGCATGCACCCACGCGTGCGCGGTGCTCGTGGGTAGGCAGCCCGAGACGCGAGGCCCACGAATCGCGGCGAGACCCACCGAAATAGCGGTGCGGGCGATACCGGGCCCGGCTGCGGTGAAGGGGCGAGCCCTGCGCTCGGGCTCGGCCGCCGCGGCGGCCGAGATCTGTCGCACGGCCCGACCGGCGCCATCGCTCCGACTCCTCGCGGGGCCGGCTGACCCAGGGACCGCCGACGAGGTTGTCCTGGTAGCTCCGGCCGCTGCCCATCCCGACGACGATCGCCACGTCCTCCCGTTGTCGACCCGCGGCCGCGAGGGCGTCGAGGTAGGGGCCATGGAGCGAGGCAAACACCGCATCCTCCGGCGCCCAGCCGTCACCGACGCGGGCCGCGAGGCCGACGCCGGCGAGCGACTCGGCGCCGATCAGGATTCGCGGGGCGGGGTCCGGGATCGGGTGAGCCACGGCATCCCGGAGGTGGTAGAACTCGCCGTCGAGGCTGACCGGTCCGCCGGTCCACAGTGCCCGCAGGACGCCGACGGCCTCCTCGAGGCGACGCGCTCGCTCGGCCGGCTCGGGAAAGTCCATGCCGTACGCCTCGTGCTCCCGCTTGCCGCCGCCGATCCCGATGCCCAGGGTCAGCCGGCCGCCGCTCAACGCCTGGACGGTCCCGGCCATCCGGGCCAGGAGGGCCGGATGGCGGTTCATCAC
>JACQEH010000044.1 GCA_016200675.1 Chloroflexota bacterium
GCGCCCTCCACCAGGTCCTCCTGGAGCGTGGGGCTTCCGCCGCCACGGACGTCGATGCCTCGGGTCCGTACATCGCGGCCGCCCGCGAAGAGGCGACAAGGCGAGGACTCGGCGACCGGGTCGCGTTCCTGTACGGCGACTTCGTGGCGCTCGCGCCCGACGTCGCGCCGGCTGACCTCGTGAGTCTCGATCGCGTGGTCTGCTGCTACGGCGACATCGACGCCCTGGTCCGCCTGGCGGCCGAGCGCGCCCGGCGCCGCCTCGGGATCGTCCTGCCGCCCGACGGCGTGGCGGCGCGGGTCGTCATCGGGGCCTCGAACCTCTGGTACCGCCTGATCCGCTCGCCCTATCGCGCCTACGCCCATCCCCACGCGCAGGTCGTGGCGGCCGCCCGGGCCGGCGGCCTCGAGCCCGCCGGGGGGCAGCGCGTCGGGATGTGGCACCTCCTCGTCTTCGAGCGGCCGATCCTCACTTCGGATAGCCGGTGATCCGGCGGATCTCACGGTAGAGGGGCCGCAGGCGCTCGTACATGGGCAGGTAGACGGACCGGTAGAGGTCCTCGTAGACGAGGTTCGCCCCGCGATCGGGCTCGAAACGCTCCCCGACGCGGACCATCTCGGCAACCGCGGTCTCCGGATCAGGATGGAATCCCAGGCCCAGCGCGGCGTCGATGGCCGCCCCGAGGCCGGCTGCCTCCGGCGTGTGCGGCCGCGAGGCGGGGATCCCGAAGACATCGGCGAAGAGCTGCACGGCGGCCCGCGACTGGGACCCGCCGCCCGAGATGCGGAGCTCGCGGATGGGCACGTGGCTCCGGCGGACGGTTCGCTCGGCCCCCTCGCGGAGGCCGTAGGCGAGGCCCTCGAGGATCGCCCGGTAGACGTGGGCCCGGCCGTGGACGTCGCCGAAGCCGACGATGGCGCCCTTCGCCTCGGGGCCCGGGAAGCGCACCCCGGGCATCCAGTAGGGCTGCAGGATGAGGCCCATCGCGCCCGGCGGCGAGGCAGCCAGGAGCTCCTCGAAGAGGGCCTCGGGCGGGACGTCGAGGGTGGCGCCGCGGGCGATCTCGGTCGCTCCGAACTCGCGCTTGAACCATTCCACCATCCAGAACCCCCGGAGCACCTGGAGCTCCACGAGCCAGGCGCCGGGAATCGCCGCGGGGTAGGGGGGCACGAGGGGGATGGCCTCGAGGTAGCGCCGGTGGGTCGTCCCGAGGGAGGCCGTCGTCCCGAACGAGAGGGCGGCGACATCCGGCGTCACGGCTCCGGCGCCGAGGGCCTCGGCCTGCTTGTCGCCGGCGGAGGCAATGAGCGCCGTGCCCGCGCCCACCCCCAGGTGCGCTGCGGCAGCCGCGGTCAGGTCGCCCAGCCGGCCCGTCGGATCCACCAGCTCCGGGAGCCATTCCGGGTCGAAGTGGGCGACCTGCCACTTCCAGTCCAGCCGTCCCGCCCAGCGAGAGCGCTTGAAATCGAAGGGCAGGTAGCCGACCTGCGCGGCGGACGAGTCCACCCAGCGCCCCACGAGGCGGGCGGTGAGCCATGACGAGAGGACGCCGTAGCGCCGGATCCGCCGGAAGACGGCGGGCTCGAAGCGCTCGATCCAGTTGGCCTCGCAGTCGGCCTGGAAGCGGGCGACCGTGTCCCGGACCCCGGACGCCCGGAAGGCGAGGCCCCAGGCGCCGCCGATCGGCGGCAGGTCGTCGGTCTGGCGCTGGTCCAGCCAGACGATTGCGGGACGCAGCGGCCGCCCCGCCTCGTCGGCGGCCACGATCGTGACCCGCTGTGTGGTCAGGGCAACGCCGGCCACCGCGTCGGACCGGGCAGCCGGATCCGACCACAGCCGCCGGCAGGCCTCGCCGATGGCGGTCCACCAGACCTCCGGATCCTGCTCGGCCCAGCCGGGCTGGGGCGAGACGTAGGGTTCCACCGGGACGCGCCCGACGGCGATCGGGACGCCGCGCGCGTCGAAGAGCAGGGCGCGCACACTCTGGGTCCCGACGTCGATCGCGAGCAGCTGGTCGGCCGAGCCCACGGCTCCCTCCTCGCCGCGTATCGTGCCCGATCGCGTGCGCCGGCTCCAGCGCACTGCGCACCGACGGCGGCGTCTCAGTAGGCGGGCCAGGGCACCGCCGGCCAGTCGGGGTTGGGGCGAGGGAAGCGCCGGTAGCGGAGCAGCGACGCGACACGCCGGCGCGTCGCAGTCACCTCGTCGGGCGCCAGGAGCTCCGCGAGGCGAACGCCGAGCGAGCCGGGAGTCCGATCCGCCAGCCCCGACCGGAGGCGCTCGAGGCCGGCCACCTCGTCGGCCACGAAGGGCGTCCCCATCCAGCCCCAGAGCACCGTCCGGAGCTTCGGGTCGGTCGAGAACGTGACCCCGTGGTCGACGCCGTGGACGTGGCCATCGGCCATGGGCAGGATGTGGCCGACCTTCCGGTCGGTATTGTTGACGGCCGCGTCGAAGGCAGCCATCCGCCGCAGGCGGGAGTCGGCCTCGACCACGAGCGCCACCCGGTCGATCGATTCGTCGGCCTCGATCCACTGCTGGACCATGCCCTCGCCGAAGGGACCGTCCCGGAGGACGGTCGGCGGCACGATCTCCCAGCCGAGGGCCTCCGACACCAGGAAGGCCGCCACCTCGCGCCGGGCGAGCGTGCCCGCCGGGAAGTCGAACAGCGGCCGTTCGGCGACGCGGGCCTTGTAGACCGCATGGAAGGGTTCGTCCAGGTCCGGGTGGTGGACGAGGACGACGAGCGCCTGGTTCGTCGAGCCGGGCAGCCGTCCGAGGACCTCCAGGGTCCCGTCCCGGAGGGCCGCGAGGAGCACGGGAGACGCCTCTCGCGCCGGGCGCGCGGCCGTCAGGGGCACGGGTGCGAGAACGCCGCCGGGGCCCGGTTGCGTCGTCACCGGACCCCTCCCGTCAGTTGACGTAGTGGCCGTTGCGGCGGGGGCAGATGTGCCCCTGGGGATCCAGCGGGTTGCCGCACAGCGGGCAGGGCGGCCGGCCCGAGCCGACGACCCGGAGGGCACGCTCGACGAACGCGCGGGCCACCTGGGCCGTGAGGTGGACGCGCAGGACGTCGGGGGCATCTGCATCGTCGTCGTCGGCGAGGAGGTGCTCGAGGTCGGTCTCCGAGCCGGGATCGTCCTCCGTCTCGTCCTCCTCCTCGCCCTGGGCGCGCGCCTCGATGAGGATCCGCTCGCGTCCGCCATCCCAGCCGAGCGTCAGCGTGCCGGCCCGGAAGGCCTCGGCGAGCGGCTCGTCGAGGGGCGCGACGTCACTCGAGGTGCCCGCCTCGTCGAGGGTCACGATGCCGCGGTTGTCGAGCTCGAAGAGCAGCCGCCCGAGGCGCTCGGCGAGCGCCGCCACCTGGACCTTCTCGAGCGACACGCTCACGATCCGAGCACCATCGCGCGCCTGGAGGAAGAAGGTCCGGTTGCCGGGCTGGCCGATCGTGCCGGCGATGAAGCGATCGGGCGGATCGAAGAGATAGGTGCGGCGTGCCACGCCCCGACTCTACCGGATTCGCGGGTGGCGGCTCCTGGCCGGCACGCCTCAGGCGACCGTGAAGGAGACCTGGTGCCAGCCGCGGGCACCGTCGGGATCGGGCCGCGTCGGCGTCTCCGTCTGCGTCACGCCCGTCCGGTCCGTGGCCCGGACCTGGACGACGTGCTTGCCCGGCGTCGCCGTCCACGGGTACTCCCACTGGACCCAGGTGGCGTTCGAGATCGGCACCGACAGCGTGGTCGCGTGCCAGTCGCCGCGGTCGATCGCGACCTCGACCCTGGCGATTCCGCGGTCCGGAGCCCAGGCCACGCCGGCGATCGTCGTCGGGCCCTGGCGAACCGAGGCGCCGCCGGCCGGGACGTCGATCCGCGACTGGGTCAGGATCGGTGCCTCCTTGGCCCAGCCGAGAGGCACCCAGTAGGCGTCGAAGGCCTCGAGCGTCGTCAGCTCGAGCTCGGTCACCCACTTCGTGGCCGAAACATAGCCGAACAGGCCGGGCACGATGACGCGGGCCGGGAAGCCGTGCTCGGGGGGCAGCGGGGCGCCGTTCATGCCGATCGCGATCATCGGCTCGCGGTCGGGGTCCATGACCCAGGCCGTCGGCGTGCCGGCGGTCCAGCCGTCGGCCGAGCGGCCGACCATCTGGGTGGCGCCGGGTTTCACGCCGGCCATGTCGAGGACGTCGCGGAGGCGGACCCCCGTCCACTTCGCGTTGCCGACGAGGTCGCCGCCGACGCGATTGCTGACGCAGGCGATCGTGACGTACTGCTCGACGATCGGCAGCTCCAGGAGCTGGGCGTAGGTCAGCGTGACCTCGCGATCGACCATGCCGTGGATGCGAAGCCGCCAGGTGTCTCGATCGAGGTTCGGCGTGAGGAGCGCGGTGTCGATCCGGTAGAACGCGTCGTTCGGGACCACGATCGGCGTCAGGCCGCCGACCGCGAGGTCCGCCCCCGACGGCAGCGTGGCCGGCACGGCCGCAGAAGGCAGGCCTCCCGGCGTCGCAGCGCGTTGCCGCTGGAGGAGGACGCGCCCCATCGACCCGACGACGAGCGAGCCCACGGCGATCGCCCCACCCTGGATCAGGAGCGACCGACGGGACCAGTCGGGCATGGACGCTGCTCCGGGCCCGGCGGCCGCCCGACGCGCGGCGAGACCGAGGAGGTGGTCGAGGCTGAACGCGCCCACGGCCAGCTCGCCGAGCCCGGCACCCACGGCCAGCCCGGGCGAGGTTGCCGGGTCCCGGAGGGCCGCCACGACGCCAACGACCACGAAGCCGCCGAGGACGGCCATCGCCGCGCCGGGGCGATGCCGGCCGAGCACGCCGATCCCCGCCCCCACCAGCAGGGCGACGGCCACGACCAGGACCTGGAGGGCGAGCTTGTCGGCCGTCCCGAAGAGCGAGACCACGACCTCCTTGGCGCCGGGCGGCTGGAGGTCGATGAGCGTCCGGCCGACGGCCACGACAGGTGACGGCGCACCGGGCAGGAGCCCGGCGCCCAGCTCCCCGGTCGCCAGGGCCGCGGCCGTTGCGGCGATCCCGGCGAAGGCGGCGGCAAGGCGCGTGACGGGCCGCCCGACGGGCCCGGGCCGCATGGCGGGCGGCAGCGGCTCGGGGGTGGTGGGCGGGACGATCATGGGCGGAGCGTGGGCCTCCGGCGTGACGCGACGGTGACAGCCGTGGTTCGAGGCCGCCCGAAGCGTCGCCAAGATCGTCGCACGACCCGCCGCCGGGCGCCGGGGGCCGGGGACGGGCGGCGTCGCGGCGTTCGCCCCGGGCACCGGGCCGCAGGCATCCACCGCCCGTCGGGTGTGGCGGCCCGTGGGCCCCTGCCCGCGGGCTACCATGTCTCGATGCTGACAGGGAGGCCCCGCTGAACCCCGACGTCGTCGCCCAGCTGGATCTCGGCTTCCGGATCCTCGTCGCAGCCGCCCTCGGTGCCGCCGTCGGGGCCGAGCGGGAGATCCATGGCCACCCGGCAGGCATCCGGACCCACATGCTGGTGGCCCTCGGGTCGGCTCTCTTCACGGTCCTCTCGATCCACGGCTTCACGGCCGACGGCAAGGCAACCGGGTCCATCGATCCCACCCGCATCGCCGCCCAGATCGTGTCCGGCATCGGCTTCCTCGGAGCCGGCGCCATCCTCAAGGACGGGGTGGTGATCCGGGGCCTCACGACGGCGGCCAGCCTCTGGGCGACGTCGGCCGTCGGCATGGCCGCCGGAGCAGGGGAGTACGTCGTCGGGACCTTCGGGGCGGTCATCATCCTGACCAGCCTGTGGCCGATCAACGCCATCGCCGAGCGCTTCCACGGCACGGCCACGCCGGAGGTCCAGGTCCGCCTCGAGCTGAAGCGGGTCGAGGCGATCGGGGACATCTCGAGCACCATGGCCGAGCACAAGATCGACATCGCCTCCATTCAGACGCAGCGCCTGGGCAAGGACAGCTACCGGGCCGACCTGTCGATCCGGGGGCGATCGAACGCCGCGATCGGCGTGGCCCTCGAATCCATCGCCAGGATTCCCGGCGTCGACATCATCACGACCAGCCGTGCCGACTGAGCCCGAACGAGACTGAGCCCGAACGCGGCCGGGGCCGTCTGCTAGCCTCGTGCCGTGCGCCGCGCCATGGCATCGATCGTCGGCTTCGTGCTCCTCATCGTGCTGCCGCCCGTCGCCATAACCGCCGCCACCAGCGTCAGCGCCGAGGAGGGCTCGTCGCGATGACCTCCGACCAGGCCGGTGCCGCACCCCGCGCCCGCGATCTCGGGATCACCATCGGCGAGATGGCGACGGGACCGCTCAACGCGATCACCGACGTCCCCGGCGTCCGGGTCGGGCACGCCACGCTCATCGACGGCGACGGGCCCCTGGTCGTCGGCGGTGGACCGGTCAGGACGGGCGTCACGGTGATCCTGCCTCACGATCGCGACATCTGGCGAGAGCCGGTCTTCGCCGCCTCGCATGTCCTGAACGGCAACGGCGAGCTGACCGGCCTCGAGTGGATCCGGGAAGCTGGAATGCTCGGCGGGGCGATCGCGATCACCAACACGAACTCGGTCGGCGTGGTCCGGGACGCGCTCGTCGCCGAACGCGTCCGCGCCCAGCCCAACGGCGGCTTCTACTGGTCCCTGCCGGTCGTCGGCGAGACCTGGGACGGCGTCCTCAACGACGCCGACGGCTTCCACGTCCGGCCCGAGCACGTGACCGCCGCGCTGGCAGCCGCAGCCCCCGGGCCGGTCCCGGAGGGCAACGTCGGCGGCGGGACGGGCATGATCTGCCACGAGTTCAAGGGAGGGATCGGGACCGCTTCCCGGCGCCTCCCGGACGCGGCCGACGGCTGGACCGTGGGCGTCCTCGTCCAGGCCAACTACGGACGACGCGGCCTGCTGCGGATCGACGGGGTCCCGGTGGGGGCGGAGATCACGACCGAGGAGGTCCCCTCGCCCCGGGCGAGCGTCCGCGCCCAGCTCGAGGCCGTCCGCCGCGTCCGGCCTGGCGCCGGCTCGATCATCATCGTGGTCGCCACTGCTTCTCGAACGGCAACCGGGAGTTGCCACCACCCGACATCGACGCCCCGACGGTCGGCGTGGCCACGGTCCGGATGCTCGTCGACCGGGCCCTCGACCAGCTCTTCGAGGCGACCGTGGAGGCCACGGAGGAGGCCATCGCCAACGCCCTCGTCGCGGCCGAGACCATGGTCGGCAGGGACGGCCATACGGCCCATCGCCTGCCCCACGACCGGCTCCGCGAGGTCATGGCCCGCTACGGACGCCTCCGCGCGTGACCCCCGCGCTCGGTGCCCGCTACGCCCGAGTCGTCGCCGCCGCGGGGGCGGTGGCGCTCGTGACGATCGGGCTCTTCCTGGGCGGATTCGGAGCCGTCTTCGGCCCGCTCAACGACGCAGCCCTCCTGGTCATGACCCTTGCCCTGGCCCCGGTGATGGCCACCTTCTACAAGCTCGGCGGGCGGACGCCGCTCCGGCCGGCCCAGGCGTCGCTGGTCGGGGGCATCGGGGCCGCGCTGACGTGGTGCGTGGTCCAGGCCCTCATGATCCTGGGCATCGTGGCCTTCGACTACGGGGGCCCGGCTCGCGGGGCGTTCGCGGTCGAGGCGGTCGCGGTTGCGGCGATCGGGCTCTGGATCGCCGGGGCCGACGTCCTCGCCGGTCCGTGGCTCCCGCAAGGCGTCCGATGGCTCGGGATCATCGCCGGGATCGGGGTCGTCGCCTTCGCGGCGGGACTCCTCCGCGGCGGAGTCGACGATCCCCTGACCACCGCCGGCGGGATCGGCTACCAGGTGCTTCTGCCCGCCTGGGCGTTCCTGCTCGCCCGGACCTGGGGTCGCCGGGGCTGAGCTCCCGGCGCCGCCCTCAGACGACGACGCGCTCGGCGCTCCCGACCTGATTGCGGCCCGCGTGCTTGGCCCGGTGGAGGGCGGCGTCAGCGGCCCTCACCAGATCAATCATCCGGTGGAACCCGGCGCCGCCCAGTCGGCGACCCGGGCGGGCTGCCCAAGGAGGTAGCCCTGGGCGTAGCGGACCCCGATGGCACGAAGCGCCGCCAGCTCGGCCTCCGTCTCAACGCCTTCGGCGACCATCTGGCTGTGCGACTCGGCGGCGAAGTGCTCGAGGCCGAAGACCATGGCCTTGCGAGTGAGATCCGTCTCGATCCCTCGCACAAGGCCGATGTCCAGCTTCACGAAGGTCGGCCGGAGCTCCACGATGTGGCTGAGATTCGCGGCCCCCGAGCCGGCGTCGTCCACCGCCACCCGGACGGGCGGCCGCAGTCGCCCGATCGCCACGCGCAGGGCCGCGTAGTCGGCGACCGGCACGTGCTCCGTGATCTCGAGGACAACCGGCCGGTCGGCTGTTCGCAGGAGCCTGGCGATCTGCTTGTCGCCGATCACCAGCGTCGGGGAGACGTTCAGGCTGAGCCATGCACCCGCTGGCAGGCCGGCGGCAGCAGCGATCGCTGCCCGCAGGGTCGCCAGCTCCAGCTCGGTCTCGAGGCCTGCCTCGCGCGCCTCCCGGAAGACGGCGTCGGGACGTCCTTCGTTCGTGAAGCGGGTCAGGGCCTCGTAGCCGACGCGCTCGCCCGACGTGACGTCGACGATCGGCTGGAAGACCGGGTGGAAGCTGGCGTAGCGAATGATGTCGGCGATCCGTGCCCGGGTGCCGCCGACCTGGTTGAGGTCGAGGATCGCCGCGCCGAGCAGCGCCCCAGCGATGCCGGCGAACTCGGCGATGGCGGGCAGCGACTCGGTCAGCCCGGCCAATGCGTCGAGGCCGCCGGCGCTCACGCTCAGCGTCCCGATCAGCCCTCCCCCCAGGGTGATCGGCGCGTGGGCAACGGCCGTGACGCCGAGCTCCGCGAACAGCCGGTCGTAGGGATGCCACGGCCGGCGGACCCATGGCTCGGCCCAGGCGCCCCGCCCCGCCCGCTCACGGAGCACCCGAGAGCGATTCGCCGGCACGCGGCGCGCGGCGACCGACGCGCCGTCCGCCCGGACGAAGGCGAGCGGCATCGCCAGGCCCTGGGCCGTGAAGTAGTTGATGTTGGCGCTGGCAATGCCGGGCAGGTTGAGCACCTGCCGGCAGATGGCCTCGGCCGTGGCTGCGCTGGAGGAGTCGGCCTTGAGATCGGCCAAGGTCTTCGCGATGAGCGCGCGCTGCGTCGCCAGCCGGTCGTGGGCTGCCTCCATGGCCCGTTCGCGGGTGACGTCGCGCTTGACGGCCACATAGCTGGTGATCGCCCCGTCCTCGTCCACGACCGGCGAGATGACCGCTTCCTCTCGATAGAAGGTGCCGTCCTTTCGCCGGTTGGTGAGCTCGGACGTGAACGACGCACCACTCGCCAGCGACGCCCACATGGCGGCGTAGAAGGACGGCGTCTGGACGCCGCTCTTG
>JACQEH010000047.1 GCA_016200675.1 Chloroflexota bacterium
GACTGGCTCATGAACATGCACGACTGGATGATCAGCAAGAAGCGCTACTGGGGCCTGGCCCTGCCGATCTGGGTCTGCACCTCGTGCGGCGAGTTCGACGTCATCGGCGGGCGCGGCGACCTGGGCGAGCGGGCCGTCGAGGGCTGGGAGCAGTTCGAGGGCCACACCCCGCACCGGCCCTACATCGACGAGGTGGTCATCCGCTGCCGGGCCTGCGGCGGCCGCTCGCGGCGGATCCCGGATGTCGGCAATCCGTGGCTGGACGCCGGGATCGTGCCCTTTTCGACGCTCCACTTCCGGGAGGACCCCGATTTCTGGGCCCAGTGGTTCCCGGCCGACTTCATCACCGAGAGCTTCCCGGGCCAGTTCCGGAACTGGTTCTACGCGATGCTGGCGATGTCGACGGTCCTGCGCCGCGAGCCGCCCTTCCGGACGATCTTCGGCTACGCCACCCTCTTCGGCGAGGATGGGCGGGCCATGCACAAGAGCTGGGGCAACGCCATCGAGTTCGACGAGGCCGCCGAGCGGATGGGCGTCGATGTCATGCGCTGGCTGTACATGTCGGCCCGGCCGGACGACAACATCCTCTTCGGCTGGCATACCGCCGACGAGGCCCGCCGGCGGCTGCTCGTCCTGTGGAACGTCTACGCGTTCTTCATCACCTAGGCCCGCCTGACCGGCTGGCAGCCGGGGGCCGCGAATCCGCCACTGGCCGCCTCTCGACCTGGTACCTGCGGCTCTCGCGGCGCCGCTTCTCGCGTGGCACCGGCGCCGATCGCGCGGCGGCGTTCGCCACCCTCCACGGCGCCCTGGTGGCCGTGGCCCGGGTGAGCGCCCCGATCCTGCCGTTCCTCGCCGAGGAGCTCTACGGCAATCTGGTGGCCGGCGTCGAGTCCAGGGCGCCCCATTCGGTCCATCTCACCCGCTTCCCGAGCGCCGAGCTTGCCCCGCTGCGTGACGAACGGCTGGAGGCGGCGATGGCGGTCGCCCGGCGGACCGTCGACCTGGCCCGGACCCTCCGCGGCAGCGCCGGGCTCAAGGTCCGGCAGCCGCTGGCCCGGCTGTGCGTGGCCCTGCCCGGCGGCGACCTGGACGAGCTGGAGGCCCTCGTGGCCCTGATCGCCGAGGAGGTCAACGTCCGCGATGTCGAGGTGATCGGCGACGATTCGACGCTCGTCGAGCGGCGGGTGAAGGTCCTCCTGCCCAAGGTCGGCAAGCGCCTCGGCCCGCAGATCCCGGCGGTCATGGCAGCCGCCCGCGACGGGGCGGTGGAGATCCGGCCCGACGGCTCCGTCGAGCTCGCCGGGGTCAGCCTGGCTGCCGACGAGGTCGAGATCCTGGCCACGCCCCGCCCGGGGACCGTGGTGGCCCATGACGAGGGCCTCCTCGTCGTCATCGACACCGAGCTCACCGCGGACCTCCGGGCGGAGGGGGACGCGCGAGAGCTCCAGCGGGCGATCCAGGACCTCCGCAAGGAGGCCGGGCTGGCCCTCGACGACCGCATCGAGCTGCACGTCACCGGCCTTGCGCCGGCCGTGGCGGCGCGCTTGACGGCCGTCGCCGAGGCGACCCTGGCCGATCTCGTGGACGCCGTTCCGGATGGCGCGCCGACCGCGACGGTCGAGCTGGCGCCGGGGCCCGCCACGATCAGCCTCCGACGACATCCCGCCTCCGAAGGCTCTGGAACGTGAGCCAGGCGCCGCAGGCGCGGCCGCTCTGGGGGGCGTTCGCCGCCATCGTCGCGACGATCCTCGTCGTCGACCAGGCGACCAAGGCCTGGATCACGAGCGAGCTCGGCGGCGGCCGCGTGATCTCGTTCGCCGGCGGCGCGCTGCGCCTGATCTACAGCCAGAACAACGGCGCCGTGTTCGGCCTCTTCCGGGGCCAGGTGGCGATATTCGCCCTGCTCAGCCTGGGCGTCATCGCCCTGCTCGTGGGCCTCCACGGGCGGTCGGGCCGGAGCCCCTACATGACCCTGACCCTGGGCCTGCTCCTGGGCGGGGCCATCGGCAACGCCATCGACCGGATCCGGCTCGGCTATGTCGTCGACTTCGTGGACGGCGGCCTCGGATCCCTGCGCTTCTACACCTTCAACGTCGGAGATGCCTGCATCAGCCTGGCGATCCTCCTCCTCGTCGCCCTCGCCATCCGGCCGTCGCTCGCCGGTGGGCAGGCCCCGGCGGACGCGCCGCCGCCCCTCGACGCGCCGCCGCTCCACGACGCGCCGCCGCCCCACGACGCGCCGCTGCCGGCCGTTCCGCCGGCGCCCGGGGAGCCGGGACCGGGCGATGCCTGACACCCTTCGTGGCCCGGGCATCCACCTTCTGGCGGTGCCGCCCGATGCCGGCGCGACTCGGGTGGATCGCTACGTGGCGGACCGGACCGGCCTCTCGAGGAGCCACGTCCAGAAGCTCATCAGCGACGGCCGTCTGACCGCCGGCAGCCGCCTCCTCCGGGCCAACTCGCTGGTGGAACCCGGCAGCGAGCTGCGCCTCGACGTGCCGCTGCCAAGCGCCACCGAGCCGATCGCCCAGCCGGAGATCGACGTCCCGATCGTCTACGAGGACGCCGACCTCCTCATCGTCGACAAGCCCGCCGGCTTGGTGGTCCATCCGGCGCCCGGCCACGCCGACGGCACGCTCGTCAACGCGCTCCTGGGCCGCGGCGGCTCGGAGGCCTTCGGGGGAATAGCCGGCGTCCGCCGGCCGGGCATCGTCCACCGCCTCGACCGCGACACGAGCGGCCTGCTCATGGTCGCCCGGACGGACCTCGCCCAGCACAGCCTCATGGCCCAGCTCAAGGCGCGGCGGGTCAAGAAGACGTACCTGGCCCTCGTCCAGGGAAGCGTGGCCGCCGCGGTGGGGCGGATCGAGGCGCCGATCGGGCGGGACCCCCGGCAGCGGACCCGGATGGCCGTCGTCGCCGACGGCCGGGCTGCCACGACCGGCTACCGTGTCCGGGAGCGATTCGCCGCCTGGACGCTCCTGGAGCTCGACCTCGTGACGGGCCGGACCCACCAGATCCGGGTCCACCTCGACGCCATCGGCCACCCCGTTGCCGGGGATCCCGTCTACGGGACCGGGACGTCGCAGCGCGGGCCCGACGGCCTGGCCCGGCTTTTCCTCCACGCCTGGCGCCTGGAGCTGACATCGCCGTCCAGCGGGGAGCTGATCCGGGCGACCGCGCCGCTGCCGGCCGAGCTCGAAGCGGTCCTCGACGGCCTTCGAGTGCGCCCGGCATGAGTGACCGGGCCCCGGGCGCGCGCCGGTCGGGCAGGGGAGCGCCGGCCTCCGGAAGCGAGGTCCGCAGGATCCCGGGCGAGGCATTCGGGGCCCCCGGTGCCGTCCTGGTCATCGTCTCGGGCCCGTCCGGCGTCGGCAAGGACAGCGTCATCGAGGCCCTCCGCGACGTGCCCGGCGTGCCCGACTTCCACTACGTCGTGACCTGCACGACGCGGCCGCGGCGGCCCTACGAGGTCGACGGCGTCCACTACCGGTTCCTGACCCCGGCCGCCTTCGCCGCCCTGCGCGACGCCGGGCAGCTGCTGGAGGCGAACGAGGTCCACGGCAACTGGTACGGGACGCCCCGGGGCGCGGTCCGCGAGGCGCTCACCGCCGGCCATGATGTGATCCTGAAGATCGACGTCCAAGGGGCGGCCATGGTCAAGCAGCGGGTCGACGACGCCCTCCTGATCTTCCTCGTCCCGCCCTCCCTCGAGGACCTCTTCCAGCGCCTCCAGGCGCGGGCCACCGAGTCGGCCGACGAGCTCGACATCCGGCAGCGGAACGCGGCCCTCGAACTCGCTCGCGCGGACGACTACGACCACGTGGTGGTCAACGAGACCGGCCAGATCGGGCGGACCGCGGCCAGGATCCAGGAGATCATCGCGGCCGAGAAGGCCGCCCACCCCGATCGTCGGACGCGGATCTAGCGCGTCCTCGTCATGAGCGCGAACCGGGACCGGGAGCAGCTGGCGCTGCCGGGTGTCGCCCTCGACGAGCCGGTCGAGCAGGCCGCTGGCGGGGAGGAGCGTCTCGTGGCGGTCGCGATCGACGCGGCCGGGGCTGCGGGGCTCCATCCCTTTACCTATCGCGTGCCGGCTCGCCTCGAGCCGCTCCTCGAGGGCGAGGCGGTCCTTGTGGAGTTCGGCCGTCGCCAGGCCCTTGGCATCGTGCTCGGGCCGGGCGAGGCGGGCGATGCGGCGACCATCAAGCCGATCGTGGAGCGGGTCCGGGCCGACGGGCCGCTTCTGCCGCCGGCGTCGATGGCCCTGGCCCGCTCGCTTGCGGAGACATATCTTGCCCCGCCCGCGCTCGTCCTCCGGGCGATGC
>JACQEH010000046.1 GCA_016200675.1 Chloroflexota bacterium
GCCGCCGCCCAGGAGGCCCTGACGCTCCACGGGACGCGAACCGTCCTGTTCATCGACGAGATCCACCGCTTCAACAAGTCCCAGCAGGACGCGCTGCTCCCCCACGTCGAGGACGGCACGGTCACGCTCATCGGGGCGACGACCGAGAACCCCTACTTCGAGGTGAACTCGGCGTTGCTCTCCCGGCTGCGGGTCTGGCGCCTGGAGCCCCTCGTCGACACCGACGTCAAGACGGTCGTCCGCCGGGCGCTCACCGACGCGGAGCGCGGTCTCGCCGGGGAGCTCGGACCGGAGGGTGGAGTGGCCCTCGGGGAAGAGGCCTTCACCCACCTCGTGTCGATCGCCGGCGGAGATGCCCGTTCGGCCCTCAACGTCCTCGAGGGCGCGGTGGCGCTGGCGGAAGGCGAAGGCATCCTGGACGCCGAGGGTCGGGTCTCCCCCACCCTCGCCGACGTCGAGGCCGCGGCCCAGCAGCGGGTCCTCGCCTACGACCGTGCGGGTGACGGCCACTACGACACGGCCTCGGCCCTGATCAAGAGTCTCCGCGGCAACGACCCCGACGCCGCGGTCTACTGGCTGGCGGCGATGATCGCGGCCGGCGAGGACCCCAAGTTCATCGCCCGGCGCCTGATCATCAGCGCCAGCGAGGATGTCGGGAACGCCGATCCTCGAGCCCTGTCCGTGGCCGTCGCCGCGGGCCAGGCCCTCGACTGGATCGGCCTGCCCGAGGCGCAGTACGCGCTCGCCCAGGCCGCCACGTACATCGCCACCGCCCCGAAGTCGAACCGGGCCGGGGCGGCCTACTTCGCCGCGGCCGGCGACGTCGAGGCGAAGGGCGCCCTCCCGGTCCCGCTCCATCTCCGGAATGCGGCGAACCCGCGGATGAAGCATCACGGAATCGGGGTCGGATACAGGTTCCCCCATGACTTCGAGGGCGCCGACGTCGACCAGCGCTACCTGCCCGACGAGCTCGGGGACCGGCGCTACTACCTCCCAACCGATCAGGGCTACGAGGCCACGATCTCCGAACGCATGGCTCGCCGCGCTGCCGCTCGCGGGGCGGCGAAGGCCACGGGCCGAACCCCGCACCAGTCGATCCCCGGCCCCGAGATCAAGCGCGCCGACCTGATGCGGACCCGCGAGGGAAACCGCAAGCGTCTCGCCGACACCGAGAAGCGCGACGCCGCCGACTGAGGCCGCGCATCGACCCGGCAGTCCGACAGGCGGCCGGACCTAGGGTCCCGTCGCCTGGCGGTGGGTCGGGATGAGGACGATGAAGCGCCCGTCACGGCCCGGGTACCTGCCCTCGGGCCGCTTCCAGGGCAGGAAGTTGCGGATCATCTCGGCCCCGTCCTGGAACGTCCCGGGCGGATCGGACGCGCCCCAGATGGAGCTGACGGTCGGGAACCAGGGGTCCTGGATGTAGGCCCCGGCGATCGTGGCGTCGGGAAACAGGCGGGGATCCGCGTCGGCCCGGTAGCCGGTCATGACCCACGTGTGGGCGCCCCGCCAGGCCAGGAGGACGGCCGGCTCCTCGGTCGTGGCGATCGCGACCGCCGCAGCGCCGAGGGCGGCGGCCCGGGTCTCGTAGGCGCGGACCTGGTACCCCGGTGCGCCGTACGCCGCGAGGGCCTGGACCATCGCCGACGGTCCCCACCCACCGTTGTGGCTGTCCGTCCAGCTCTCCCACTCGTGGATCCGGCCCGCGATCTCCCGCTGCAATTCGTCGCTCGCGCGGGCCACGCCGAGGATGGCAAGCGTGATCTCCACGCCGGCCGGCGAGCACCACGTGTTCCGGATCTCGTGGGCGAAGTGGCCCGCCGGGTCCCGATCGACCTGGACGTCCACGGCGACCCGCTCGGCGGTCGGGGCGGGCGTGGCCGGGGGAACGCTGCTGGGCACGACCGGCGGCGTCGCCGTCGGTCGTGCGGTCGGCTCCGGTGTCACGATCGCGAGGTGGTCGACGGAGCGATCCGGCAGCGGGCCGGCGAGGAACCGGTCGACGCGATCGAGCATCTCCTGCCAGGCGCCGCCGGCGCCGGCGGCGTCGGCCCAGACGACCGCCGAGGCGGTCACGGCCAGCAGGATCGCGACGACCAGCGCCCGGCGCAGGAGCGGCGAACGCTGGGGCGAAGGGGTCGGCATCAACGGCATCGTCCGTCAGACGACGCCGGAGCGCCGGCGCTTGCGACGGCGGCAGCGCCCAGCCGCCGCGCGTGCGACCATCGGGCCTGCGACAACCCAGCCGAGGAGACCCGATCCGTGACCCGCTTCGAGCCGAACCTCCGCATCCCGGGCCCGACATCCCTGCCGCCATCGGTCCGGGAGGCCGGCGGCCGCCAGATGATCAACCACCGCGGCCCGGAGTTCGCGGCCATGCTCAACCGCATCCAGGCCGGCATGAGGCCCTATTTCGGGACGACGAGTGACGTCGCCATCGTGTCGTCGGCGGGTACGGGCGGCCTCGAGGCTGCCGTGGTCAACGTCCTGTCGCCGGGCGATCGTGTCCTGGGCGTCTCGATCGGCTCCTTCGGGGACCGCTTCGCGAAGATCGCCGAGACCTACGGCGCGAACGTGGATCGGGTCAACGCCGAGTGGGGCTGGGCAGCGGATCCCGATGAGCTCCGCGAGCGCCTCCCCGCAGCCGACTACCGGGCGGTCCTGCTGACCCACAACGAGACCTCGACCGGGGTGATGAACCCGATCCCGGCGCTCGCGGCCGCGATCCGCGAGACGAAGCCCGACGCGCTCATCCTGGTGGACAGCGTCTCGGGCCTGGGGGCGGTCCCCTTCGAGATGGATGCCTGGGGCGTCGACCTCGTCATCACCGGCTCGCAGAAGGCCTGGATGGCGGCGCCCGGCCTGGCCATGATCGCGGCATCGGATCGCGGCTGGGCGGCGATGGAAACGGCGCGCATGCCCCGCTTCTACTTCGACCTCCGCAGGCACCGCGAGAGCGCCCGCAGCGGCGAGACGCCGTGGACGCCGGCCATCGCCGTCGTCTACCAGGTGGACGAGGGCCTCCGGCTCATGGACGCCGAAGGGGCCGCCGCCATCTTCGCCCGCCACGAGGCCTGTGCCGCGGCAACCCAGGCCGGCCTCGAGGCGCTCGGCTTCGAGCTCTTCGCGGACGCGGCGAACCGCTCGCGGACCGTCACCGCGGCCCGGATCCCCGACGGGCTCGACTGGAAGGTGCTCAACGGCGAGATCAAGCGCCGCGGTGTCGTCCTGGCCGGCGGCCAGGGCAAGCTGGCCGGCAAGGTCTTTCGCGTCGGCCACCTCGGCTCGGTCACGGTCGACGAGATCCTCGGCGCGATCGCCTCGATGGAGGCCGCCTCGCTCGCGATCGGCCGCGCCGTCGATCC